>CAMNLN010000256.1 GCA_946543025.1 uncultured Verrucomicrobiota bacterium | reverse complement strand
CCGCTCGAAGCATCAGGAAGCGGTCGCCCGTCGCGGCCGCGCCAACCGAGCGGCGACGCCACGGTGGTGCGGGATTCTCCCCCGGATGCGCTTCGCAAGTACGAAGAAACGGAAAGAGACAAGAAAATGACGAAACATGCCGGACGGCACGTTTTTACTTCTGAATCGGTTTCGGAAGGACACCCCGACAAAGTGGCGGACCAGATCTCGGACGCCGTGCTGGACGCCTGCCTGGCCAAGGACCCCCGCGCGCACGTGGCCTGCGAGACCATGTGCGGCCCCGGCCTCGTGGTCAACATGGGCGAGATTTCCTGCAAGGGGTTCGAGACGGTCAACACGCAGGACATCGCCCGCCGCGTGGTGAAGGACATCGGCTACGACTGCCCCGCCGAAGGCTTCAGCTGGGACACGTTCAACTACGTGAGCGCGCTCCACGGACAGAGCCCCGACATCGCCCAGGGAGTCAACCGCAAAAAGGCCGAGAAGCAGGGCGCCGGCGACCAGGGCATGATGTTCGGCTACGCCACGAACGAGACGCCATCGCTCATGCCCGCGCCCATCATGTACTCCCACGAGCTGCTGGTCCTCTTCGCGCGCCTGCGCAAGACGGCCAAGCTCCCCTTCCTGCGCCCGGACTCCAAGAGCCAGCTCTCCGTCGTCTACGAGAACGGACGCCCCGTCTCCATCGAGACCGTCGTCATCTCGCACC
Source organism: uncultured Verrucomicrobiota bacterium (assembly GCA_946543025.1). Lineage (GTDB taxonomy): Bacteria > Verrucomicrobiota > Kiritimatiellia > RFP12 > UBA1067 > RUG572. The sequence goes on along the minus strand of CAMNLN010000256.1, from coordinate 4,538 downwards.
AGACCACCGATGCCGGCGCGAACAAGAAAGCCTACGCGCAGATCGAGGAGGTCGCCCGCGGCTGCCTCGCCAAGACGAAGCTCCTCACGAACCGCACACGCTTCTACGTCAACCCCACCGGCAAGTTCGTCGTGGGCGGCCCCACGGGCGACAGCGGCCTCACCGGCCGCAAGATCATCGTGGACACCTACGGCGGAATGGCTTCCCACGGCGGCGGCGCGTTCTCCGGCAAGGACCCATCGAAGGTTGACCGCAGCGCCGCCTACTACGCGCGATACGCCGCAAAAAACATCGTCGCCGCCGGCTTCGCCGACCGCTGCCAGATCCAGGTGGCCTACGCCATCGGCGTAGACAAGCCCGTCTCCATCTGCGTCAAGACGTTCGGCACGAACCACGGCGTCACCAACGAGCAGATCGAAAAGATCCTTCTCTCCGGCAAGGTGTTCGACTTCCGTCCCTATGCGCTCATCAAGGACCTGAAGCTCACCGCGCCCAAGGGCTGGAGCTACCGCGACACCGCCTCCTACGGACACTTCGGCCGCAAGGAGTTCCCGTGGGAGAAGCTCGACAAGGTGGCCGCCCTCAAGGCTTCACTGTAGCCCGCCGCCCGCGATTAACGCGAGAATGTTCAAGCGTGTAAATATTAAGTGGAAACAACGATGACAACTTGTAAAAAACAACTTCTTCTTTTACGGCGGGCAACTGCCCGCCGATCATGAAGCCGGGCGCGGTTGCGCCCGGATGTCCAAGGTTGTTACCAGTTGTTGCTGTTGTTTCCATTGATATTTACAGGCAAGGATATAAGGATTTTCGGAGAAGATCATTAAAATCCTCCAAGCTCTCCATGCGGAAGAGCCGTCCCGACCACCCCCCATACGATTGTCGCTGGGGGTGTCTTCCATTTGTCCTTGAGGGGTAATAGCGTGGCAGGTGTAGGGGTAGTGGCGACATGTAGGGCTATGTGTTGCAACAAGTAGCGCTATTTGCATCGACAAGTAGCACGATTTGTCACTGACACCCCTACGCCTGCGATTCTCATTCCCCTCGAATCACAGGCCGCAAGAGGAGACGCGAGGGTTTGTCCCTAGTGACGGCTGGCTGCCCTGCTGCCGTCATGGCACGGGCTTGGAATCGGACGATTCGGCAGAAGGCGGGGCCATCCAGTCCAGAACGCCCATCACCACGGCATTGGCCACCTTCTTCTGGCGGGCGGCGTCCCACGACTCCGCCTCGCCTTCGGGCAGGTTGATGAAGTCCACCTCCAGAAGACAGCTCGGCACGGCCGGATTGCGACAGACGGCGAAGGATCGCATCTGCGCGCCCGCGTCCTTCACGGGCGCGAGCACGGGTGCGACATGCTTCTGGATGCATTGCGCGAGGGCGAGCCCGTTCGAGGTGGAGGCGTAAGCCGTGGTATGGCGCGCGACGCGCGGGTTGCGGTTCGCCGCCGTGGCGTTGTGGTGGACGGAGATGAACGCGTCCACGCGCTCGTCGTAAGCCAGCTTGGGCCGGTCGTACAGCGCGGGGAACGAGTCGTCGTCGCGCGTCATGACCACTTGAAAGCCCACTTTTTCGAGCGCCGCGCGAATCGCGCGCGCCTGCATCAGGTTGACGTCCTTCTCGTTCCAGCCGTGCGGCGTGCGCGCGCCCGTGTCCGTTCCGCCGTGACCGGGGTCGACGCAGATGCGCACCGTGCTCGGCGCGCGTCCGTACGGCGGCGCGTCGGGGAAGCCGACCGTCGGATCGGGCGCGATCAGCCGCTTGGACGGCACGGCGCCGCTGATGCAACGGCGCATCGTCTGCCTCGGCAGGAATCCGCGCCGCCCTTCCAGCCAGACGGCGATCCACGACTGCCCCTTCACCTCCGCGCCGCGGACACAGAAAGCTGTCGGCAAGTAGTAGAGCGTGTCGCCGCCGTCGATCTCGCTGCGGACGCGGTTCGCGAAGAGCGTGCCGGTCGTCTGCCACGCGGCGGGCGGTCCCAGGCGGGGATCGTCGTCCGAAAGGATCGGCTCCGGCATCGGAATTTCCTTCGCGGACGGCGCCGCCACGACGAACGACCGCACCAGCTTGTCGCGTCCCTGAAAGATCGTCACGACGTTGGTGCCGGGCTTTACCGGCACCATCGCTAAGAAGGCGCCCGTGCGATAAACGTCCGTCGTCACGCCGTTCACGTAGAGCAGTTCGGTCCGCCCCGGATCGGTCGCGCCGATCAGGTAACATTCTTCCACGGCCGGAAGCCTCTGCCGCTCGGCCGGGAACGCCACGGTGATCGCGCCAGGCGCCGACCAGGCGCCGACAAGCGCCAACATCCAGGCTCCCCTTCCGAAGACCGCTGTCATTACATTCCTTTTCATGGGCGAACAGTATACCACAGCCTCCTGTTTTTTGGTAAACTGTCGGCATGAAAAACAAAGTCGTCCTCATCGTCGCCGTCCTTTTCGGTCTTCTCGCGGCATTCCTGACGCGCACTTATCTTTCGTCCAAGAACGACGAGTTCAAGCGGCTGACCGACCGCTTCAACGCCACCCACGGAACCATCGACGCGCTCTGCTTCAACAAGGACGTGCCCGGCGGCACGGCCATCGCGCGGGGCGACCTCGGCATCCTCACCGTCCCTGCGGCGGGCTTGCGCGGGCAGGCCCTCACCAAGGCCAACCTTGCCGATATCCTCGGCCGCAAGATTCTCGTCGGCCACCGCAAGGGCGACGTTCTCTTCTGGTCTGACGTCGAGGGCGGCAATCCAGTGGCGGGCGGACTCGCCGCCGACATCCGGCGCAAAATGCGCGCGATCTCAATCAACGTCTCCGGCGCGGCCGCCGTCTCGGGCATGGTCAAGCCGAACGACCACGTGGACGTGATCGGCACGTTCTCCTTCCCGAAAACGGCTCCCGACGGCAAGAGCGTCCTTCAGGAACTCGTCACCTGCACCATCCTCCAGAACGTGCTTGTGCTTGCCACCGGCAAGGAAACGGCCAAGACGCCCGCGCCCCTCTTCGGCGGCGGCAACTATTCCACCGTCACGCTCGAGGTCACGCCGCGCGAGGCCGAGATGCTCGTCTTCGCCGAACAGATCAAGGGGCGGCTCGTCCTCTCCCTCCGCAACCGCAACGACACGTCCTACGAGAAGGAACTGCCCCAGGTCGACTTCGAGAAGATTCGCGCCGAAATCGAGGAGCTGAACGTCAAGCGTCAGACCGACATGGGAGGACTTCGCTGATGGCCTTCTCGCTCGATCTCATCCGCCCTGGCGAAGGCACCGCCACACGTCATACCCTGCAGGACGGCTCCTACCTCGTTGGCCGCGGCTCGTCGTGCCGTCTGCAACTGCCATATCCGGAAGTATCCGAGCGTCATGCGCTGCTTCTCCTGCGCGGGGAGACGGTCCAGCTCGAAGACCTCCACAGTGCGAACGGAACCTACGTCAACGGCATCCCCGTGGACGGCATCGTCTCCTTGGAGCCCGATTCCGTCGTCCAGATCGGTGAATGCATGCTGCGCGTCTCTCCCGTTCCAGCAGAAGAATCAGCCGCGCCGGTCCCGGAAGCCGCGCCCCCTTCTCCCGCGCCATCCGCGTCATGCTCGTCCGCTTCTCCATCCCGCGGCAAGCCGTATGCCGACGTCCGTCCCGATCCTGCGGCCCTTCAGGCCGCCGCGATCCGCCGCCAGGTGAAGGAGCAAATTCAGCAGGAACTCGTCGAACGCCTCGACCTCAAGCGCCTCACCGTCTCCGGCGTCGATCGCGCAGGCCTCGAAAAGAAGGCCTCAGAGAAGATCCACGAGATCGTCGAGCAGGTGCGCACGAACGGCAAGTTGCCGCGCGACATAGACGCCGCGCGCCTGGAGCGCGAGGTCTTCAACGAGGCCCTCCGCCTCGGCCCGCTCGAGGATCTTCTAGCCGACGACACCGTTACCGAAATCATGGTGAACGGCCCGCGCCAGATCTACGTGGAGCGCCATGGCAAGCTCCAGCGAACCGACCTCGAGTTTCTCGACGACGCGAGCGTGATGGCCATCATCGAACGCATCGTCTCCCCCATCGGCCGACGCATCGACGAGTCGCAGCCCTACGTGGACGCCCGCCTCGCGGACGGCAGCCGCGTGAACGCCATCATCCCGCCGCTTTCCCTCACCGGCCCCACGCTCACCATCCGCAAGTTCGCCAAGCGCACGCTCACCGTCGACGACTTCATCCGCTTCGGCACCTGGACGCGCAACGCCGCCGAGTTCATGAAGGCCTGCGTGATCATGCGCAAGAACGTCATCGTCGCCGGCGGCACAGGCTCCGGCAAGACAACGCTCCTCAACCTGCTGTCCGGTTTCATTCCGCACGACGAGCGCATCGTCACCGTCGAAGATGCCGCCGAACTGAAGCTCGTGCAGCCGCACGTCGTCCGCCTCGAGGCGCGTCCCCCGAACATCGAGGGCCGCGGCGCCGTCACCATCCGCGACCTCGTGAAGAACTGCCTGCGCATGAGACCCGACCGCATCATCGTGGGCGAATGCCGCGGCGGCGAGGCGCTCGACATGCTCCAGGC
>CAMNLN010000255.1 GCA_946543025.1 uncultured Verrucomicrobiota bacterium | reverse complement strand
GCTTCTACGACCGCATGCCCGCCTCCCTCGAAGCGAACAAGAACGTGAACCGCGGCGTGTGGGGGCAGTGTAACCACACCGCCGGCGAGTGCTTCCGCTTCACGACCGACGCCACGCGCCTGCGCCTGCAGTGGAGGCCTTCCCTTGACCGTCTCGCGATGTCCCACATGCCGGCGACCGGCGTGAGCGGCATCGACGTGTACGGTTGGACCGAAGGCAAGGGCTGGATGTTCGTCAAGAACGGACGCCCGACGGGTCTGGACAACGAGCTTGTCATCGATTGGGCGAAGGGGCGTCCGATCATGATCTACCTGCCGCTCTACAACGGCGTCTCCTCGTTCAAGATGGGTGTGCCGAAGGGAACGAAGGTCGCGCCCCTGCCACTGCGCGCGAGCGGCGTGACGAAGCCCGTGGTGTTCTACGGAACTTCGATCACGCATGGCGGCTGCGCGTCGCGTCCGGGCATGGCGTGGGTGAACATTGCCGCGCGCAAGGCGGACGTGCCGGCCGTCAACCTCGGCTTCTCCGGCAGCGGCAGGATGGAGTTCGACCTCGCGGCCGTCGTGGCGCGCATCGACGCGAGCTGCTACGTGCTGGATTGCCTCTGGAACATGAACCCGCAGATGGTGAAAGAGCGCTTCGAGCCGTTCGTGCGCGAGCTTCGCCGCCTGCGGCCGGACGTGCCGATCATCTGCGCGGAGGACTGCAACACGTTCCGCGACACCACCGAGAAGGGCATGATCGCGAAAGCCGTGGTAGAGAAATTGCAGGCCGAGGGATGGAAGGACCTCTCGTGGCTGCCGAACACGGAACAGATGGTGCGCGACGGCGAGGAGGCCGTGGACGGCATCCATCCGAACGATTGGGGCATGATGCACATGGGCGAAGGCTTCGCCCGCGCGATTCGCAAGGCGCTGAAGAAATAGAACCCCTCAACTGGTGGGCGCGGAGGGATTTGAACCCTCACTCCTTTCGGAACTGGAACCTAAATCCAGCGTGTCTGCCGTTTCACCACGCGCCCGGCAAGGACAACAGTATATCATATCTTGCGTCCGCGCAGGCCCTAGCCGCGCAGGTCGATGGACTTGCCGCCGCCGGCGTCGGTCGCGACGGGCTGGCAGCGGCCGTAGATGCGCGCGAGCGAGTCCACGCAGCGGGCGGTGCCGCGCCAGAAGGGAATCGGACCGAGACGCTTGAGAGTTGAGAGTGAAGAAAGAGAAGTGAAAGGTTGATGCGGTAAAAAAGGAGGGGATGAGAGGGGCTCCGTCGCAGATTCAGCGAACGCGTCAGGCGTCTCGCGTCTCACGTCCTCGTCTTCGCCTGCCAGGTCTTCTACCTCGATTCCGCGCAGCGAAAGGAGCGAGGATGGGCGTTGGGCGATTTCTTCGCCCAAAAGGAGCATGACGGCGACGAGATGCTTGCAGGGCCGGGCCCAGTCCGGGCAGGAACAGTGCATCTTCACGTCGTAGACGAGCCGGCCGGAAGGGTCTCTTCCCACAGGCGCCGCCTGCGGGAAGAGATGATATCCCTCGGCGTGGAAGAGCGACTCGATCTCGGTGGGAAGGTCGTCCGTGAGGAGGCGGCCGAGCAGCATGGGTTCGGCCGCAAGGGCGGCGGCGATCCGATCGCGCGCCGCCTGATCCGGTTGCGAGAAGTCGAGCGAGAGGCTGTAGGGCGTTTCGCGCGAGCCGACGACGGTCGCCTCCACGTGCGGGCCGTCCAGCATCAGTTCCGTCACCTGTCCGTCGGTGGCGTACTGCCGTCCGCGCCCGAAGCGCGGTCCCAGGCGCATCGCCTCGAGCGAGGCGATCCAGCGGCGGGCCCACCAGTCCTTGCGTGCGAGCGTGCGCAGGTCTTGCGCGCGGATTCCGTGCGCGCCGCGTGCGACTCTCAACGGATAGCGTTTGTGGCTCATGCGAGCGACACCGTCCTTTCGAATTCGCGCGGGTTCATCTTCAGGAGGAACGATTCGCCGCCGGCGATCACCTCGTCCGCCAGTTGACGCTTCGCGACCAGCATCTCGTCGATGCGGTCTTCCAGCGTGCCGGCGCAGATGAACGTGTGGACGAAGACGGTTCTGGTCTGCCCGATGCGGTGCGCGCGGTCGGTGGCCTGGTTCTCGACGGCGGGGTTCCACCAGCGGTCGAAGTGTATCACGTGCGTGGCGCGCGTGAGGTTGAGGCCGAATCCGCCTGCCTTGAGCGAGAGGATGAAGGCGTTCGGCTCCGGGTCGGCGTCGAATGCCCGTATCTCCGCCTCGCGCTCTGCCGGCGAGAGGCTGCCGTGGAGAAAGGGAAATTTTCGTCCGAACTCCTCGCGCAAGAAGTCCCGGATCTGCCGGCCGACCTTGGCGTACTGCGTGAAGACGAGGCAGGACTCGCCGTTTGCGAAGATACTTTCCAGCAGGTCGCCGAGGCGCTCGAACTTGCCGTCTCCGTCGCAGACGAGCTTCAGTTCCGTGAGAAGCGCGAGCATGCGCCCGCGTGACGGCGCGCCGTCCGCGGCGGCGACGTCCGTGCGATAGGCGGCGAGGGCGTCTTCGTAACGTCGGCGCTGGGCGGGGGAAAGCGGACAATACTCGCGGATCTCGCGCTTTGGGCCAAGCTCGGCGGCGATGCCGGGGGCTGTTTTCAGACGTCGGAGCATGAAGGGTTCGAGGATGTGCTTCAGGCGGGCGGTTGCGCCGCTTTGCGCGTCTTCGCGGAGCGTACGCGTGAACGTTTGCTCGAAATCCTTGCGTTCGCCAAGCAGGCCAGGGTTCAGGAATTCTTCGATCGACCAGATGTCGTTGGCGCTGTTTTCGAGCGGCGTGCCCGTGAGCGCGACCTTGACAGGCACGTCGAGCGCGCGGGCGGCGCGGGCGGCCTGCGTGTCGGGGTTCTTGATCATCTGCGCCTCGTCGAGGACGAGCGCGGAGAACGACATGTCGGCGAACAGGCGGAAGTCTCTGACGAGAAGCGAGTATCCGGTGACCACCACGTCGGCCTGGGCGCATGCCCGCGTGAAAGAGCCGCCGAGGAGACGGTCGGGGCCCTGGTGGAGCAGCACCTTCAGGCCAGGCGCGAACTTCCTGAACTCGCGCGTCCAGTTGGTGGTGACGCTTACGGGCGCGACGACGAGGGCTGGCCGGTTGGACGGCTTCTCGGTTGCGCGCAGGTAGAGGATGAAGGAGATGGCTTGGATTGTCTTGCCGAGGCCCATGTCGTCGGCGAGGCACGGGCCGAAACCCCACTTCGCGAGGAACGCGAGCCAGGAGAAGCCGCGCAGCTGGTAATCGCGCATCGTGCCGCGCAGGCCGGGCGGCGGCGGCAGGACGGCGAACGCCTGGTCGCCGCGCAGTTCGTTTAGGAGACCGCGCAGCCAGCCGTGCGCCTTTACCTCGTCGATGCGCAGGCGGCCGAGCCGTCCAAGCCCGAGCGCGAACGAAGTCGCCTCGCGGACGGAGAGTTTCCTTGCCTTCGATGCGCGGAGCGCGCGCAAGGCCTCGCGCAGCACGTTGCGGTCCACCTCGATCCAGCGCTCGCGGAAGAAGACGAGCGGCGAGCCCTGGTCCAGCAGAAACTCGATCTCCTGCTCGGTGACGACCTCGCCGTCCACGCGGATCGTTACCTTCGGCGTGATGCAGCGCCCTGCCGTCTCGGCCTGTTTCGGCGTGTCCTCATCCGTCTTCAGTTCGGCGGTGGCGGACATGTGCTCGCCCGCGACGCCCTCCGGCAGAATCACCGAATAGCCGGCGGAGACCAGCGCGGATGAGCCAATCTGAAGGAAGGTTTCGGCCTCGGCGCGCGAAAGGTCGACCGAACCGCCGTGCAATCCGCGAAGGGGCGGAAAGACCTTGGCCGCCTGGCCGAGGGAGACAAGGCCCATGCGCGTGGCGGGCGGCGCGGCGAGGACGAGCCGCCACGGCGCCTCTTGTGCGGGCGCCGGCACAAGCGTGAACGTGAGGGCGGCGCGGTCGGCGGCGGAGATGGCGAGAGGCGCGCGCCAGATGCGCAGCCGGAGCATCAGTTCGCGCGCATCGTCCTGGTCGGGCCAGCGAAGCAGGCCCGATTCGCTGCGCAGGGCGGCGAGCCAGGCGTCATGGACGGTCTCGTGGCGTTCGATGTCGCCCTCCAGCGGCGTACGGCCAGCGCGGCGAGCAAGCGCGTCAAGGAGAACGGTGAAGGATGAACGGTGAAGGGGGGGGGGCGAAGGGTGAAGGGGACGCCAGATGGCGTGAAAACCGTCGGGGCGTTTTTCGAGATCGGGCAGGAAGTGTCCGGCTGCGACGGTACGGGCGGCGTCGCGAAAAGTTTCCGCCAGACGAAGGACGTCTTCGCCGAGAAAGATGCCGCGCTTGAACTTGCGGCCGCGCACGTCGGAAAGAAACATCAGCAGGTTGCGGGCGGACGTGACGACGCGGTCGCCGCCGATCGGCAATGCCTCGTCCTTGAACCATACGACTGAACGTACCGCTTCAATGAGCAGGGAGGATGGCGTATCGGACCAGAAGATGCCTTGTCCCGTTTCGTCGATGTCGAGGTGAAGGAGAATCATGGACGAAGGAATGCGTCGGTGCAGTCTCGGCGGAGAGCGGCGACGGCGGCGGCCATGTCGGACTGCGCAAAGAGGTAACTGCCGGCAACGAACTGGTTGGCGCCGGCCTGGGATGCAAGGCGAGCCGTCTCGGCGTTGATGCCGCCGTCCACCATGACGTCGAGGCCGGGCGCGCGGCGTCGGATTGCGGCGATCTTCGGCAGGCAGTCGGCGATGAAGGATTGCCCGCCGTAGCCGGGATGGACGGTCATGACGAGCACCTCGTCGCAGAGGCCGAGGTAGGGGAATACGGCTTCGGCGGGCGTCTCTGGGTTAAGGGCGATCGCGGCGCGGAGGCCGAGGGCGCGGATGCGCGGCAGCTCGACATGGAGGTCGCAGTCAGCTTCCACGTGGATCTGGATCGTCTGTGCGCCCGCCGCCGCGAACGGTTCGAGGTAGAGGTCGGGGCGGGTGAGCATCAGGTGGACGTGCCGGAAGAATGACGGGGCGACGCGGCGGCTTAGGGCGACGACGTCGGGACCGAAGGAGAGGTTCGGCACGAAGTGGGCGTCCATGACGTCGATGTGGAGGGCGTCGGCGCCAGACGCCTCGGCGCGGCGAATCTCCTCTGCGAGCGAGCCGTAGTCCGCCGCCAGAAGCGAAGGTAGAACCTGAAAATCCATGCGGCAAGTATAGCAAAACTCGTGCAGGCTGTGTTCGCGAGAATTCAGTCCGACCT
>CAMNLN010000254.1 GCA_946543025.1 uncultured Verrucomicrobiota bacterium | reverse complement strand
AGGCAAACCAACACGTCACGCCTTTTCATACGCATATTATGCCAAACACTACTCATTAAACGACGGTGGATTGCGGCAGAGGAGGGAAGAGAATGTCAAAGGTGGTGCCGGCGTTGGGGGTGGAGCGGCAGTCGATGTCACCATTGTAGAACTCGACGATCGAGCGAACCATCGAAAGCCCGAGACCGGTGCCGGGCAGCGTACGCGCCTCGGCGCAGCGGTAGAAGCGCTCGTAGATGCTGCTGATTTCATTTTCGGGGATGCCGATCCCTGTGTCGGAAACGGAAAGCCGGATGCCATCGGCGGCGGCGGAAAGCCCGACGCAAATGGAGCCGCCAACGGGCGTAAACTTTATCGCGTTGTCGACAAGATTGCCCACAAGCCGCTGCAGCTTGTCGGCATGTCCCATCATGAAAACCGCCTCGTCCGGCATCTCCACCTTGAGGCAGACGCCTTTCTCCTCCGCCACCGCCGCATACACGTCAACCGCGTCGCGGACGATGGCCGACATGTCCTGCGAGGACGCGGGCGCATCTGCACACCCGCTGTAGTTTCGCGAAATCTCCGCGTTCGTGTCGATGATGCGCAGCACCGAGCGGCTCGCGGACATTATCGCGGCGGACGCCTCGTCTGCGCCGACGAGCGAATGGGCGAGCCGGTCCGCCTCGTTGTAGATGTTCGTTATCGGCGCGCGCAAGTCGTGCAGCACGTTCCTTGCAAGGTTGCGTATCTCGTCGGACTGGCGAGCGCGGACAGACTGGAGGCGGTTGAACGCAGCGGCCAGGGCGTCGATCTCGGCGATTCGCGTGTCGGCGTCCACGGGATCCGACTTGTCGCAGCGCACGAGCGCGTCGACGTCTCTCGCAAACTTCTCTATCGGGCGCGTAAGCCGCCGCGACAGCATCCTGAACACCAGCACGCCGACCACGGCAAAGACCGCAAACGACATGACGACCCACAGCGTTACCCAGACGTATTCCGCAATGACGCACATGTAGCCCTCAACGCCGGTACGCCGCAGGAGCAGACCCGCGCCAAGGCAGAGCGCCACGCCCGAGGAGAGCGCCATTGCCGCGAGAAGAAGCGGCACACCCGCCGCGTTGATCATCAGGCGGATGCTTTGCTTTCTACTTGAAGACATAGCCAACGTCCCTTACTGTGTGAATCACCTCTTCCGCCCCGCCCGCGGCGAGCTTCTTGCGGAGGCGGCTGACATTCGCGGAAACTACGCTGCCGACGGAGTCGATGGGCCCCCACACGTGGTCGGCAATCGTGTCGTAGGTGAGGCACCTGCCCTTGTTGCGCATCAGCAGCACAAGGAGCTTCATCTCGCGCGGAGAGAGGTCTATCGGCTGTCCGTAGCGCCTCACAGTATGGGTGTCGATGTTGACGACAAGCCCCTTCGCCGACAGCACCTCTGGCTCGGAATCGGGCACAAGCCGCCGCGCAATCGCCTGCAGACGCAGCGAAAGCTCGTCGATGGATATCGGCTTGACGAGATAGTCGTCGGCGCCCATCTTGAGCCCGGCGATGCGCTCGGCGTCGCTCGCATGCGAGCTGAGGACGGCAAGATAAGTCCTGGCGCCGTGATTCCTCGCCGTCCGTATCACGTCAAGGCCGCCAAGTCCGGGCATTTCAATGTCCACAAGCGCAATGTCGTAGTCGCCTTTCAGCAACAGCGACAGGCCTTCTCTCCCGTTGCGGGCGAAGTCGCATTCAAACCCGCACATCCCAACGGCTGCGGCAGCGTGCTCAGCCGACATCTTGTCGTCCTCTATCACAAGAACCTTCATTTCCCCGCCTCCTCTTTTTTCCCTGTCTTTCGCTCTATGAGCTTTCCTGTCGCAAACTCCAGTTCATAGCGCTTGCCATTAAGCGTCTCTAAATACAGCCGGTCCTTGCCTTCATCCCAGCGTGCCACGTCATCCAACAAGACGCGGCCATCAAAACGATGCGACCAAAAGTCGTAATTCGCCCATTCGTCGGCGAGCTGGTAGTATTCTGGTCCCTTATCGCCGCCCTCACGAGATATTCTGTAGTGGCCGTTGGCGAAAGTCCACACCATCCGACGCAGGTGAGGGATTTTCTTTCTCTCGTAGGTCTTCTTCCCCAAACGCTCCGCCTCTTTCTTCCGCTCAATATTCTCACGCGCGATCTCTGTATGCCCAATGTCGGCAAGGAGAATAAGGACGAGGATCACAACGTAAAGCACGAAGCCGATTGGCAGTGCGCAAATCGAAGCAGCAAGCATCCGCTTGCCTGTCGGACGCGCGGCCCTGAAAGCCAGCAAGACGACGGGCAGGACAAGCATCACCACCGCAGTGACAGGGGCGACAAGAACGGCAAGCCAACCGCCCGTGTTGCTAAGTGCCACGATCAGCTCGTCGGGGAATTCCGGCAGAAAACGATAAGGCGAATCACTGACGTTCGCAAGAAGCAGAATCCCTGATACAAGCGCCAGCAGCAACGGCACAAGGAACGCCGCCGCAGGAAGCCACGGATGTCGTATCAGCAATTCAACAAAGGACGATGCCAAGCGCTTGATCTTCATCGTTTCCACCTCCCGCTCTCCTTGAAATGGACCTCCCACTTAAAAGGCTTTATGAAACCCAGATACTGGGAAAGACATGCAACGTCAACTCCAGCGACAACACCTAACGACTTGGCCATGTCATTTGCGCTAATGTGCGAAAGCCCCCACCACTCAAAATCGTATGTATCCGACACAGTAACATTGAGGGCGACGCGATCAGCGCCACGAATGGGCCTGCAAACATAGCCGTCATACGATATTTCCACCTGATGCGCGGCGGCGAAAAGATCTCCAGTAAGGAACTCTATTGACGCCGATTCGTTGACGCTGCTCATCCCGGCTGGCAGCGATTTTATCAGGCGACGCAAATCTTTCTTGTATTCGGCGGATTCACGAATTTCCGCGATGACGGCATTTCCAATTTTGCCGCCCTCCCTGAATATCACCGGATATGGATGATCTAACCCCAACACTGACTCTTCAAGGAGCGTTGCCGCAAAATTCCAATGCTCCATAGACCTGAAATACAGCACGGAAAACGCAAACCAGCACGTCCTTGGATTTGGCAGCATGTCGAGGGGATACATTGAGAGCCCCAGATAGTCGCAGTTGTCGAGCGGATCGTTTTCGCAGAACGCATACAAGTTGATGCCACCTTCCTCCCCAATCGGATCACGCGTCATCCAGCGGCCAAGCACAGGTGAATAGCACCTGCACTCGTAGAGCAGAAGCCCCGTCGTCTCGTCCTGGTATTTCGTCGAGAACCCGAAGCGGAAGTCTCCCGCCTGTTCGCCAGAGGACGAAATCACGTTGCCAAAGCAATCGTAAACGTAGCGAGCGACAAGCGAGCCCGACGCATCGACGTATGCGGTTATGTTTCCGTTCGCGTCGTAGAGCGGCACATACGCCGCGCCGTCGTGGACGAGCAAGACGAGGCCGCCTACGCCGCCCGCTCCATCGAGGGAGGAAGAGACGTCGCGCCCCCAGAAGTATTCGTCTACGCCGACATTCTCGCCGCCAGTCGTCCGCAACTCGCGCACGAGGTTCCATCCGTCGTAGAAGAAGAACGAGGTCGATTCGCCGGACGTCCTTGCGACGCGTCGGCCGAACGCGTCGTATGCGAAGGCGGCGAGCTCTTCGTTTGTAGTCGAAACCGAGTCGAGCCGAAGCGCGGAGTCGTAGCCGAAGGACTTGCCGTCAAATTCGGCGACGCAACCGTCTGCGTCCGTCACAACAGTTTCGCCGCCGAACGAGACACATTGGTTAAGGGCATTTGCCGTGCATGCATAGACGTTCGTGCCCTGCGCAAGCGAAACGAAGTTGCCTGCATCGTCGTAGGAGTAGGCAAACGACGCCGCTGGGCTTCCGCTCTCGCAGATCTCGGCGGCAACAGTCCGGCCAAGCGAGTCGTGGGCAAAGACGCTGTCGTTGCATCCGACGATTCTTCCCGACGCGTCGCGAGAATAGTCGAAGCCCTCGACGGCAACGCCGTTGACGAAGTTCGTGACGGCGATGACGATGTCGCGGCGGAAAGCGTCGCGCACGACCTGGCGTCTCACGACGGTGCCGCCCGAAAGCGTCGTGACCCACCCCTCGTCCTCTCCGTCCTCGGAATACGAATAGACAATCGACGCCACGTCGTTTGAAAGCGAAGCGACCCTTCCGCGTCCATCGTAGGAAATCGTCTGCCAGCGCACGCCGGGGATTCCACGCCCGCACACCCTGCCAAACTCGTCGACCGCGCGGGCGTAGGCGAATACGTTTGTGCCGACGGTCGCAGTTTCGCCCGTGGCGACGCCACCGGCGTTTCTGGCATAGGCGTATGCCGCCACTGCGTTTGACGCCGACGACATGCGGCCGAACTCGTCGTAGCCGAAAGCGGCGTCTCCCTTGCCGTCGCTTGACGTCACGCCTACGAGACGGCGCGACGCGTCGTAGGCAGAACTCGACCAGGAGCCGGAGGGATTCACCTCCTGGAGGACGGCTCCGTCGCCGGCGTACGAGTATGTCGCCTGGGAGTCGTCGGCATAGCGCTTTGCAAGCAACTTGCCGGTGTACGGATCATAGCTCCAAGTTGTCACATCCCATATTATACCATCTCTTGTAGTCGATAGTGACGTGCGCCGTCCGGCGGTGTCGTATGTGAATCTTGTGGGCTGCGTCGCGCCAGAGCGCTCAATGACCTTCCCCGCGGCGTCGTAGTGCGTCGTGACGGCGCCCCCGAGCGCATCTATCTCCAAGACGCGGCGGCCAAAGGCGTCGTATCCATAGCGCTCAGTCGCAAAGGAATCGGAGTTCGTGTATGTATGCTCCGCCACGAGGTCGCCGGACGCGTCGTATTCACGCGCGCTGACGATCTGCGCGTCGCCCCTCGAAACGAGGACGTTGCGCCCAAGCGCGTCGTAGGAGTAGAGCCGCGTTCCGTTGGCCCCCGAAGTTTCCGTCGAAAGGCCGCCGAGCGTCGTTCGCGAACTGACGCCGTAGACAGAATTGCTTATAACCGTCACGCGCACTCCCGGCTCCGCGCCCGCGAACTCGCGCACATCTTCGACCACCCCCGACGAAGAAAGGGAGACTACATGGGAAATCAAGCCGTCTTCGCCAAGCCCCGTAAGGCGGGTGCGCGTCTCGGAGACGGAATTGGTGACGCTGCCGAAGACGACGTTCCTTTCGACACGCCACCAGACGCCAGTGCCGTCGACGCAATATTCAGAATTCCTCGTTGTCGTCACGCCATCGCAGACGCCGCCGA
>CAMNLN010000253.1 GCA_946543025.1 uncultured Verrucomicrobiota bacterium | reverse complement strand
GACGCGGACAACTCGACGGCGGACCTGCGGACGCAAACCAACATGCGCGGACGCGCCGCGATGCTGCGCATGTACCGTTTCCTGCGGGAACAGCCGGGCCTCTCGCACGTGCGCCTCGTCGGCATGTCGCCCGAAGTTGGGGTGCGCGAGACCTACCGCGTACGCGGCGAATACATGATCACCCACGAGGACTACACGTCGGGGCGACGTTTCCCAGATTCGGTCTGCTACGCCTTCTATCCAATCGATCTGCATGACAAGACGCACGGCATCAAGCCGGCGCACCTTAGGGAGGGCGTGGTGGCGACGGTGCCGCTCCGCGCGCTGGTGGTCAAGGGCGTGGACGGCGTACTGACGGCTGGCCGGTGCGTGAGCAGCGATCGGCTGGCAAACTCCGCGTTGCGCGTGGAAGCCACCTGCATGGCAACGGGCCAGGCGGCAGGCGCCGCGGCCGCCTTGGCCGCGCGGCATCGGACGACCGCTCTCAAGTTGGACTTCGCAGAACTGTCCGCCCTTCTCCGTACCCACCGCGCCATCGTCCCCTAACGACGCTTGGCAGGCAAATGGCGTATTATCAGTGCGCGCTCTTCCCCTGACGGCGTTGCCTCTCTCAAGGCCGTTTCGTATCGTTTGCATCCATGCGCGAGATCTCAAGCTTGTCGATCCACAGCGCCTTGATGGAGGACTTCCCGTCTTTCCCGAACCTACCGGGTCCGATCCAGAAGTATTCGTGCGCGTTCGGCGTCCATGTGCAGACGTCGTACCAGGCGTAGTCAGCCGAAACATTCTCCGTACGCGGTTCGATGCCGCCGCGTCCACGTTTCGCCACGGGGTCGTACACGCCCGCCCAGAACGCCTCGCCGCCGTCGCGCAGCTTGTCTACGCGAACGCGCACACGTATCTTGTACGCCACGCCCGGCTCGAATTCGACGAGGCACATGGGGAAGGATGAGCACCACTCGTAGTGCGAGTTGAAGAGTTTCAGCGCCTTGCCATCTGACGCCTTGGGGTCGTCCACGTAGTCGCCCCACGTCCCCCTCTTCGCGATCGTGACGTGGCGCTCCTCCACTTCGCCCGACACCGCCGGCTTCACGTCGATCGGCGGACGCGCCGCCAGCGCGCGCCACAGCTTCTGGAGATCGTCATGTCGACCGCCGCTCTCGCTGAGGCGGATGTCCTTCGCCTCCGCCATACGGTCGAGGAGCGACTTCGCGAGCGCCTGCGCCTGCTTCAGTTCCTCCGCCGCCACCGACTTCTTCGCGAGGATCAGCACCTTGTCCACCCTCCGGCGCATGCGTTCCAGGCGCATGAAGTCCACCGCGAACGCCCCCATGCGCACGTTATAGGAGGCGGACGGATCGTCCTTGACGGCGTCAATCGCCTGCTGCCAGCAGTCGGACGCCATGTCCAGCACGGCGTCGGGAAGCGACGGCAGCGTCACGTCGTCAAAGATGCGCAAGGGCCGTTCGGCCGACGCCGAGCGCATGAGCTGCAGTCTATGAACGGCCTCGAAATAGCGGCGCACGAACGGCGCGGCCTTGCCGTAGTAGCCCGCGAAGAAATCGTCGAGAAGCGGTTCCATCGGCAAATCCGGGTTCCACATCCACTTGGCGAGCAGCCAGGCCTTCAGTTCCGCGAAGTCTGCGTGCCGACCCTGATAGGCACCCTGCTCGAAGAGGCATTTCACCCCGTTGTCGCGGAAGAACTTTACGTTGCCCTGCAGCGCGTACACGTTCGGGAACGGCATCACGTAGCTGCGAAAGTCCGTCGTGTAGTCCCATACGTAAAGCAGGTCGGTCTGCTTCGCCCAGCCGCGAATGTCGTCGCGAAACGAGACGTTCTGCTTGAACGGGCTCACGTCGATCGGCTGCGCGAAGTCGCACTCGATCGTGCAGAGGCAGGGAATCACGTTGTGGCGCAGGCGCGTCTTCTTCGGCGGCTTGCGCGTGTACTGGTAGGCGAGCGTCTCGACGAGCGCGTTCGGGAACTCCTTCTCGACAGCCTCTGCCACCGCGTTCACGAAACGGACCATCGTGCCCGCGTGGCTCTCCTCCTCGTCGTCGATCGCCTTGCAGGCGGGGCATTCGCAGTAGTTGTACCAGTCGTTCTGGCTCACGCCGTAGAACTTCGCGCCGGGATCCTTGCGGATGCGCGCGAGCACGTTGGAGGTGACAATCCGCAGCACGTCGGGGTTCGTGAGGCAAAGCTGCGAGGGGTGCTTCAGGCGCCGCCCCTTCACGAGGCTGAAGTATTCGGGATGCGTGTCGAAGTACTGGTCCGGCGGCAGAAGCGCGTTGAACGTGTGGCAGCTGCCGAGGCCGCCCCCGAAGCGGAACGGGCTGCCGCCGTACTTCTCCTCGTTTCCGCGCCACGAGCGGCTGTTCACGCGCAAACGCGCCGCGAACGCGCCGTTCTGCAGCACATCCCACCAGAACGGCTCGCGCATCATGAGCGCCGGCACCTGCACGTCGTCGAGCGTCTCCGGCACGGCGAAGCGGTCGAGGCGCGGACTCTTCGAGCACCAGGAGGAGTACCACCGGCAGCCCGCGAAGCGCTCCAGCAGCTCGTAGACGCCGTAGAGCGTCCCGCGATCCGGCGCGCCCACCACGAGCAGATGCGGCGGACGCGTCACCAGCCGGAAGCCGTCCGTACCCAACCCTGGAGGAGGAACGCGCTTCTGCGCGTCCGAGAGCAACCCTTGCGAATACTTGGTCTCGCCCAGCAAAATCGCCTTCGCCGGAAGCGGTGCCGCATCGGTAGCGATCGACAGTCTCACGCCGGTCGTTTTTTCCGTGAAGTCGCGCAGCTCATCGGCCGCATACCGTTGCGAAGGCGACGCCTTCTCGGACACGACAATTACATAGTCGGCAGGCTGGCCGCGCACGGCAAGCGACAGGTCCGCCAGGACGGGTTCAAAAGTCAGCGCGCACATGCACGCCGCCCAAAACGACAATCTTTTCATGTGGCCATTATATCAAAAACGCCCCCGAGCGGAAAAGGTTTGGTATACTGTGCCGCATGAACCTTGACGACGTGAAGAACGAGTTGCGGCAGGGTAGCCGCGTCCTGCTGATGGTGCGGCACGCCGAGCGGCCCCACATCGACCCCGACGACCCGACCTTCGGCGCGGCGTTGCCGATCACGGAGAACGGCCGCCTCGCCGCCGAAGCCTACGGCGCGCGTCTGCGCGAGTTCGCCGCCGACGCGCAGTTCTACGCCAGCCCCCTCCGCCGCACCGTGATGACGGCCGAAGCGATCGCCCGGGGCATGGGCCTCGCCGCGCCGTCCATTCCCACCGACGACAAGCTCGGCAACAGTTCGTTCTACTTCGCCGACCAACCCGCCGTCTTCGAGCTGTTCCGCGACGGCTCGTTCTACGAGAAGGTGTTTGCCTACCTGCGCGACGGGCGGCAGATCGGTTTCGCCGACCTTCACGCGGCCACCGACGCGCTCGAGGACTGGGCGCTCGCGCGCTTCACGGAACGGCTCGGCATCTTCGCGACACACGACCTCTACGATGGCGCGTTTCTCAAGGCTCGCGGCGTCGTCGAATCCTTCACCGTCGAGACCTGGGTCCAGTTCCTCGACGCCGCCGCCATCATCGTCCGTCCGGACGGCAGCCGCCGCTATGCGCTCGTTCGCAGCGCCGGCTGATTATTTGGGCTGGAAGACGGATCCATCGGGATTGATGAGGACGTAGCCCATCGAACGCACCACCGAGGAGCCGGCGTACGCGAAGGTCGTGGCCGTGTAGTTGCAGACGGTCTTCGAGCCGTCGCCGTAGGCCGTAAGGAACACGCCGGGAGCGAGCGTACGGTGCTCCGTCATCTGCTCCCGCTGGAGGTGGCGCACGGGCACGAACTCGTCCCACGCGCGCTTGATGCGGGGCACGTCCGCGAACTTGTAGGTGTAGAAGATCGGCCGCCCCCCGAACTCCACGATCTTGAGCGCCACGTAGGGATCCTCCACGCCGTCGCCCTCCATCCAGCGCGGGTCGCCGCTCTTCTCCAGCTTGTAGAGGCACTTGCCGCGCGTGTGGTTCTGCGTGAGGCGGTCAGAGGTGTAGAGGATGATCCCGTGATAGACGAGTTCCCACAGCGGGAAAACGCCCGTCGCGAGCGCGGGCAGCTTTCCCTCATGCTCGTGCTTGAGGTCGCGCTCGATGTAGTTGATGTAGTCGATGTTGCCCGCCACGTGGTCATAGCCGCTTTCGGACGCCGCGCCGCCCATGAGACGCTTCGCCTCGGCGAGGATGCGGTTTTGGTATTCAGCCGTCTGCTCCCACGTGCTGGGGTGCATTGGATCGGCGCACGGCAGGGGATAGGTGGCCGAGAACACGTCGATATAGTGCGGCCCGCGTACGCCGAGCGCGGCCATCTGCTTCAGCTCGCCGGGCACCCAGTCCCATGAGCGGCGCTGGCACACCCAGTAGCACTGTCCGCCAGCCCACAGTCCGCCCTCCATCAGCTTGCCGGAGGCGGTCTTGCAAACGAAGTCGTCGCTCCACATCCGCGAGCAGCGGTAGCCGTCCGTATGCGAGGCGTGCAGCGTGAACTGGTAGCCGAGGCGGTGCGCGCGGTCGATCAGGCGGCGGTAGGCCTCCTCGCCGCCGGCCTCGGCGCACACGGGGAAGTGCCCGGGCACGCGGCCGTCGTAGCCGCCGTCCTGCCAGCCTGCGGAACAGACGGTTAGCTTGTCCACGCCCGCGTCCTTGATCGCCTGCAGGAACTCCTCCGTCACGCCAAACGGCATGTGCACGACGATCGGCGGTTCCTCGCCGGCCGAATAGAACATGCGCTTTTCGGGAATGGGTTTTGCCGCGTGCGTCTGGATGCGCACCACGATCGAGTCGCACAGGTAGTCGAGCTCCGGGTAGTCCTTCATGCGGTCCTTGATCGTACGCACCGCGCCGCGCCCGAGCTGGAACGCGCGGTAGGCGTGCGCGAGGCCGTTGTAGTCCGCCTCCGCGCCGTCGAGACGGTGAAAGTCCACGACGATGTCGTCGTAGTAGTCGGGGAACCACGTACGTACCTTCGTGCAGTTGAAGCGCGGGAACGTCTCGTACGCGCCATTCTTCGCCGTCGTCACAAACTCATAGGTGAAGCGCCACGTCTTGACATGTCCGTACCAAAGCGAGGCACCTCGCTTCACGCCGAAGACCGGCATGAGCTGGTGCGCCTTCACGTACGTGCCGTCGTCCTTGTCGAAGCGCCCGTACGTGCCGCGCGCCTGCATCCAGTAGCCGTCGTCGCCCTTCCGCGCCGTCAAGAAGCTCGGCACCACCTCCACGCACTTCGCGTT
>CAMNLN010000252.1 GCA_946543025.1 uncultured Verrucomicrobiota bacterium | reverse complement strand
TCGTGGAACGGCGCCGCGGCTCTGGCACTGTCGTGAGCCGGCGCGTGCGGCATGCCCTGGGCCGGGTGGGGCTGCTGCTGCCGACGCTTTTCTCGTCGCCGTTCACGACGGCCTTCGCAGGCGTCTGCCACGAGGAGGGCTACAAGCTTCTCTTCCGAGACCTCTCGGCATCCGATCCGGGGGGCTCGGGTTGTCGGGATATTCTACCGATCGACTTCATTGAACGGGCGGCGGCGGCTCGGGCTATTGCGCTGGAGATGGCGGCGGCGAAGGTTTCGGGTGTGCTGATGCAGCCCGTTCAGGGCGTTCCCGAGGCCGAAACCCTCAACCGGGAGATCTTGTCGGCTTTTCGTCGGCGACATATCCCGGTCGTGCTTGTCGACCATGACATCTGTCCGGCGCCGGAGCGGAGTCAATGCGATCTGGTGAGTCTGGACAACTTCCAGGCAGGCTATGCCGTTGGCCGGCACCTGATCGAGCGCGGCGCCCGGAAGATCGTTTTTATGCAGGGGAGATGTCTGGCTCCGAGCGTCATGGCCCGTTTGCACGGGCTCAGCGCGGCGGTCGTGGCGGCAGGGCTCGGCTGGGATCCTGCGTGGAACGTGTTCGACGGTTCCGTCGGCTTACAGGACGCACTGGCGCGTTTCATCAAGAAAAACCGTCCGGATGCAATCGCCTGCAGCAACGACATCAATGCGGCTCGTGTTCTCAGGATACTGGAATCGATGAAGCTTCAGGTCCCTCGGCAGGTCCGCCTGACTGGATTCGACGATGCGCCGCACGCCGCATTGCTGACGCCTGCGCTCACGACCGTGCGGCAGGACTTCACGCGCATAGCGAGAGCGGCCGCCCAGCGCCTTGCCTGGCGCATCCACCATCCTGACGAACCTCCGATGACTCTCCATCTCCACGGCGAGCTGATTGTCCGCGAGTCCACGTAAGGAACTTGTACGGACAACCCATTTGTGTGATGCCTTGGTGTGGTATAATGGGGGCATGAAACTGTTCGCATGGAGTGTGGCGGTTGCCCTCACGACGTGCGCTTGGGGGACGACCGCGTCGGATGTCGTTCAACAGGCGCTTGACCGGCTTTATCCGGATGACGGCTGGACCTCGCGTCCGGTCGCCTCCGACGCGAACGTGGGTCTCGATGCAAAGATCGTCACGCATCCCGTCAGTCCGACCGAGCCGACCGCGTTCGTGCGGATGCTGCCCATCCCCGACCGCAGCCGCTGGCTCAACGTGCGCGTTTCTTCGGTCAGGACGGGCGACCGCGTGCACGACTGGATCTTCCGCGCGCGGATCGACGGTGCGGTCATCCACGAGGAGACCATCCGCTCGGACGAGCCGCATGACATCAAGCTTCCGCTCGGAGCCTGGGCCGGAAAGACGGTTCGCCTCGAACTTGAAAGCGCCGCCGGCGGAGCCGAGGCCTGGAACTTCGAATACGCCGTCTGGCACGACATCAGGGTCACCGAGGAATTCCATCCGGACTGGGTGAAGGACCTCGTCATCTACGAAATCGCGACTAAGAGCTTCAATTCGCCGGAAGCGCCCGAGAAGGGGACGTTCAGGTCCGTCCAGGAGAAGCTCCCCTACCTGCAGTCCCTCGGCGTCAACGCGATCTGGCTCACGGGCAGCGATCTCGCCGATCCCCATCACTTCTACAACATCTGGACGCAGTACGCGAGCGTCCGTCCTGACCGGATCGATCCTTCCCTGGGTACGTCTGCGGACCTCAAGGCGCTGACGGATGCCGCGCATGCGCACGGGATCCGCGTCTTCCTCGACGTGATCACGCACGGGGTGATGAACGGGAGTTCGCTCGTGAAGGAGCATCCCGACTGGTTCAAGGGCGGCAGCTGGGGCATGACGGACTACAACTGGGCGGCGCGGATTCCCGAACTCGACGCCTGGTGGGTGAAGACCTTTACGGACTACGTGCTGAAGGACGGCGTCGACGGCTTCCGCCTCGATTGCGGCCTGCAGGGACGCGCCGACCTCTGGCGCGAGATCAAGTGGAACGCCTGGTCTGCGGGACGCGAGATCGCCGTGCTGCCCGAGGGGCAGGATCCCGCCGACGGCGTATCCGACGCGTGCCAGTCCTGGCGTTATCTTTCGCATATCCGGAGCCGCGTCGTCGAGCGGATCGAACCCGGCAATCACGTGTGGAACGTCGGGCGCTACTACGGCGCGGATTTCGCGTCCGACTGGCAGGCCTGGAACCGGAAGCGTCCGCGCGGCTGGACCTGCGACCTCATGCTGCCGACGATCGAGGTCTCCTGTCACGACAACGGCTGGAGCGGATTCCCGTCCGACGGCAATCCGTACGTGACGGAAGGTAGCCGCATGCTGATGGGCTATTCCGCGCTGCTCGCGCCTGCAATCCCCGTTCTGATGATGGGCGAGGAGTTCGATGCGGAATACGTGCCGATTCCGACGCTGTGCGGGGAGCTCTTCGGCAAGGAGGCGAAGACGAAGGGACGCTGGCTCTACGGGTCCTGGATCCAGTGGAGCCAGCTGGAGAAACCCCGCCACCGCGACATGCTCGCGGACACGACACGCCTTCTCGCACTGCGCAGGCGCTTTGCCGCGCTCCTCCATGCGCGCATGCGGTGGACGTCCGACGAAGGGATCTGCGAACTCGCGACCTCCGTCCGCCCGTCGCAGGTCCCCGTGCCGTATCTCGTCTACAACCGCACCCGGGCGCTGCTGGTCGCCGGCAATCCGACCGATTCGGATGTGACGCTTGAGGTGACGCTGCCGCTTGAAAAACTCGGTCGTCCGGTGACGGCGCTGAAGGACGTCTGGAGTGGATCCGGTCTCGTACTGAAGCCAGACGCCGAAGGAATGGTCCGCCTCGCGATCCCGAAGGACCGCCAGCCGCGCGGAGGCCTCGCCGTTTTCGAACTGTAAGACAGAAGCAAAGGAAAAACCATGAAGAAGTTGATGGCATTGACTGTTCTTGTCGTCTGGGTTGCCCATGCGGAGATTCCCTGGCCCGAACATCCGCGGCCGGACTGGGAGCGCAAGGAGTGGGTGAACCTGAACGGACCGTGGCAGTTCGCGTTCGACAAAGACGGGAGGGGGCTTGCGGAACGCTGGTTCCAGGCCGACGCTTCGCGGTTCGACAAGACGATCACAGTGCCGTTCAGCTGGGGCAGCCCGATGTCCGGAGTCGCCGACGAGGCCGATACGGGCTGGTACCGCAGGACGATCGAGATCCCGGAATCCTGGCGCGGCAAGCGCGTCTTCCTTTGCGTGGGCGCGGCGGACTATTCGCTCGAAGCGTGGGTGGACGGGATGCCCGTCGGCGATCACAAGGGCGGGTATGCGCCGATGGAGTTCGAACTGACGCATGTCGCGAAGTACGGACAGAAGCAGACGGTCACGTTCCGGGCCTGGGACTCGCCCGACCGCCGCGGACCCTACCTCTACGGCAAGCAGGAATACGGCAACGTGCGCGGCATCTGGCAGACCGTCTACCTCGAGGCGCGCGGCGACGTCTATTTCGAGACAGTGCACTTCACGCCGGACATCGACCGTGGAACGGTCCGTGCGGACGTAACGCTCGCCTCGCCCGCAAAGAGCACCGTGCGCGCGTACTTCGACTTCAAGAAGGAAGACCACCCCCTTGAGGTCTCGGTGACGATTCCTGCCGGGGAGATGGAGGCCTCGTGCGAGATCGCGCTCAACGACGTCAAGCTCTGGGACCTCGATCATCCGTATCTCTACGAACTCGCCGTGCGCCTCATGGCGGGTTCCGAGCGGCTCGACCGCGTGCAGACCTACTTCGGCATGCGCAAGATCTCCGTGATGACGATGCCGGGTACGGACTACCGCTACGTGGCGATCAACAACAAGCCGCACTACATGCGCCTCTGCCTCGACCAGGCCTTCGACCCGCTGGCCTACTACACGTACCGGGACGATGCGTTCGTCAGGAACGACATGCTGATCACGAAGCGTCTCGGCCTTTCCGGCAACCGCATCCACATCAAGATGGAAGTGCCGCGCCGCCTGTACTGGGCGGACAGGCTGGGCGTGCTTATCATGGCCGACGTGCCGCATTGCTGGAACGACCCGGCGGGGTCGATGCAGGAATACTTCGAGCATCACGAGCGCACGCTGCGGGCCATGATCAAGCGCGACTACAACCATCCGTCCGTCTTCAGCTGGGTGCTCTTTAACGAGACGTGGGGCCTCTTCACGAAGTGGGATCCGCAGCAGAAACAGGCCTATCTCCCCGAAACCCAGCGCCGCGTCGCGGCCGCATGGCTCACGGCCAAGAAGCTCGACCGGACGCGCCTCGTCGAGGACCAGTCCGCCTGCAACCGCGACCATGTCATTTCCGATCTCGACACGTGGCACGGCTACATGGCGGGACACGGCTGGGAACGCGAAGTCGCAAGCTGGTGCCGCGACACGTTCGCGGGGTCGAAGAACAACTACATCGCGGGACATGTCCAGCGGCAGGAGCCGATGATGAACTCCGAGTGCGGCAACGTGTGGGGCTACTACGGGGCGACCGGCTGCATCGACCAGAGCTGGGACTACCATCAGATGATGAACGCCTTCCGCCGCAATCCGCGCTGCGCCGGCTTCCTCTACACCGAGCACCACGACGTCTCGACGGAATGGAACGGCTACGTGCGCGACGACCGCACGCCCAAGTTCTCCGGCGTGGACGAGCTTTTCCCCGGCATGACGTTCGCCGATCTCCATGCCGACTGCTACATCGCACTCGATCCCGTCCTCTGCAAGACGCTTGAGGCGGGTGCCACCTGGACGATGCCCGTCGATCTCTCGCTCGCGACGGACAGACTGGACGGCCATGCGGTCACGCTCGCGCACAAGCTGCGCTACTGGACGGCGGACGGGAAGTTCGAGGAGTCCGGCGACGTCGGCTGCGGATCCTTCACGCTCGCGGCCTGGCAGCACGGACGCCTCGCGCAGGTGCCGGTCGCGCTGCCGGCGAAGACGGCGGCCGGCGTCGTCTGCTTCACGCTCAGGGACGGAGACGCCGTGGTGGCGCGCAACTTCGCGTGCTTCGTGACGAAGGGCGCGAAGCCCGCGCGGACCGTTTCGGTGGCGCCCGGTGACTATGCGAAGGCCGAATGGAGCCTCAAGACGTGGAAGATTTTCGACGGACTCAAGGTCGACGGCACGGGCGATGGCTTCTTC
Organism: uncultured Verrucomicrobiota bacterium; assembly: GCA_946543025.1. Taxonomy (GTDB): domain Bacteria; phylum Verrucomicrobiota; class Kiritimatiellia; order RFP12; family UBA1067; genus RUG572. The sequence goes on along the minus strand of CAMNLN010000252.1, from coordinate 158 downwards.
GAGTACGCGTTCGACGTCCCCGTCGAGGACAAGCCCGCTGTGTTCCGCGCCGAAGTCTCGACGAAGCGCCTGTACGCGAAGGACGTGCGCGACGATGCCGACAAGCACGGCCTGCAGTACACCGACAAGTACAACCAGTTCGTCTGCCGCAGCCTCAA
>CAMNLN010000251.1 GCA_946543025.1 uncultured Verrucomicrobiota bacterium | reverse complement strand
GCCTCGAACTCCACGTCGCGGTAGAGTCCGCCCCAGCGGTGCATGGCGCTGAAGAGTCCCTTGCGCGACGGTACCGTGTTGCAGGCCTGCACCACGACCTTCGCGTCCTCGCCGGGCGTCACGAGGTCCGTCACGTCATACTTGTACGTACCGCAGTAGTTGTTCACGAGCGCGACCTGCCGGTCGTTCACCCAGAACCAGCCCATGGACTTTACGCCGCCGACCTTCAGCCATACGCGCTTCCCCTTCCACGCGGCTGGAATCGCCACCGTCTTGCGATACCAGCCGCTGCCCATGTGCTTGTGGCGGATGGGCTTCGCGTTGTGGTCGCCCTTCTGGTCCCAGCTGTCGCCCATGCCGGGCGCGCCCACGCCCTGCGCCTCCCAGCAGGCGGGCACATGGATCGGGCGCGTCCCCTGCCACGACTTCTCCTTGTAGACGGGATACCAGATGCCATTCCGACCGAGGTTGCCGCCCTGCGGGGAGAACTCCCACTCCCCGCGCAAGGAGATGACGCTCCCCTCCTCGTTTCCTAGCACAGAACTCACCACGGCGGGATGGGCCTCGCGCCCACCCCACGTGAGCGGCAGTTCCGAGGCCGACCGAGGCACGTCGCCCAAAAGCCCTCCGGCAACGACAGAAGCGGCGCACAGCAAGACGTTGCGTGCGGTACGAATCGCGAACGGCATATCTGTTTCCTTTTCCGGTTTCACACCTGCATGAAGCCGCTCATGGCGAGTTCTTGCTCGTGAGGCTGCGCGTCTGCGGCGACCTTGGCCGCAGCGGCTGCGGGCCGGAAGTCCTCGAGCATCCCGCGCCACGTCTCGAGCAGGTTCACGAAACCGCCAAGCACCTCGCTGAAGGCGTCAAGCGACAAGCCGTCCTGCCCGACACGCTGCACAAGCGCGTACGCACCCGTCTCCGGATTGCGCGCAAAGGCGGCGGATTTCTCGTCCATGAGGTTCATGGTCCCTTCCAGCAGCATGTTGGCGAACGTCTCGCCCCCCTCCGCCGGCGCATCGCCGACGAAACCGGTTATCACGATCGCGGCGTCCTTGCCCTCGGACAGCAAGATCGGAATCTCGTCGATTTCAAGCGCCACCTCGCCGTCCTCGACGGCAAGGCCGTCGATGCCGAACTTGGCCGAGAGGCCGTCCGCGATTTCTTTCAAGTTCATTTGCAGGATTCCTTTCTTTATGGTGTCATCACCTCGTCTATACGTACGCGAAGGAGAAGGGCGCGACGCAGGCATTATATCAAAAATCCTTCGTGGAGAACCGCACGGCCGCATAGGAATGGGGCGGCAAGCCGGTGAGCGAAAGAGCGTCGGGCGCGACGGCAAACTTCCCGCGCAGGCTGGCGAGAATGAGAGGCGAGCCCTTCGTGACGATCTTCACGTCCGCCGGCGAGTCGCCCACGTTTTCAAGGAGAACCGCGTACTCGCCCTTCGCGCGGTCACAGTGGACGATCTGGTAGACGTCCGGCGTCGCGCGGACGGTCACGGCCAGCGGCTCGTCGGACGCGGCTGGCCCGTCGAATCGCGTCGGAATCCCTTTGCGCCGCAGGTCGAACGCCGCCGTCGGCATCGAATAGAGCGCCGCGATCCGCGCCTCGCCGATGAACGGCGCCGGCAGATCCGCCGTGCGCAGACGATGCTGCGGGCATTCCACCTTCACGCCATACGGCTCCGTGCCCGCGAAGAGGCTCCGCAGCTTCGCGTCGTCCGGCATGTTCGCGAGGTGCGCCTCCAGATAGCCAGGCTCCGCGCGGTCGCGCCCGTAGCAGAGCATGTACTTGTGGCGGGCGAGACGGCCGTCCGCGATGATCGCCTTGTCATACAGCTCGCACCGCCAAGGCGGCACTTGCGCCACCTTGCGCGGATAGGGGTCGTTCTCGTCGAACGTCGTCATGTCCAGGCCGCGCGTCCAGGCCGACTGCATCCGCACGAACTCGATGATGTCCGCAAGCCCCGTTCCCGGCAGCTTGGCGTTCGCCCAGTACGGCGCGCCGCTGATGCGCAGTACCTTGCGCCCCTTGCCCGCGAACGCGCCGACAAGCTCCAGCAAGTCGCACCCCTCCACGTCCCAGTGCGTGTAGCTCGCGCAGAGCCCCATGCCGACGGCGGGATTCACCTCGTCCACCACGCGGCGCAGCTCGCGCGCCAGCTCCATCGCCACCTCGCCGTCCACGTCGAGGTAGGCCGTGCGCAAGGCGTTCGGCTTGCCCGTGAACGCGGCCTTCACGTCGGCGCACGAGACCGTCTGCTGACCGCACTTCGCCGCCACGCGCGCGAGATGGCGCGGGCACGAACAGCCGACGAGGCTTCGCGCCGACTGCACGTAGTCGTCGTCAATCAGAATGAACTTCGCACCGACGCGCGCGATGTCGCGAACGTTGTCCGCGAGCGCGCGGCGCAACTTGGGGTCGAGCGGACACACCGCGCCGCCTTTTGCCTTCCCCTCAAGCGTCGTGATCTTCACGCTGTTCTTGAAGAACGCCCGCTCGTTCCCCCATCCGAAGCTGTTGATCCACACGCCCACCGCGAATCCGGCCGCCTCAAAGTTCCTGATCTCTGCGGCGAGCTTGCCCAACGTCGCCTGACGCTTCGGCTCCTCCTCGAAGAAATCCGCCATGGAGAGCCAAACCGCGTCCACGCCCGCGGCCTTTGCGTCGGCGATGAAGGTCGCACGGTTCGCCTTCGTGACATCGCCCAGCGGCACCTGCGAATACAGCCCGGCGTCGTAAATGCCGGCCATAGCCACACCCGCGAAGGACATGACCACGAGCGTCCAACATCCAATTCTTTTCACGATCTGCCTGCCGTCAGTTGTTCAGATTGCAGAGCACGCGGAAACCAGCGCCGCCTGCTGTCGGCGTGTTGTTGCTGCGCGTGGCCGAACGCGCCCAGCTCGCACGGCTTGAGAGATTGCCTCCGCGCTGCACGCGGTTGCCGTTTACGTTCGTACCACCCGTGGGATCCGTGACGGCGCTCGTGCCAAGCGTGGCGACAATGGCGTCCAAGCACCATTCCCATACGTTGCCGTGGAAATCGTACAGTCCCCAGGCGTTGGGCAGCTTCTGTCCCACGCGATGCATCTTGCCGCCGCTGTTCTGGTTGTACCAGCCCAGCAAGTCAAGATTCGGGTCTACGGCGGACAAGTCGCCGTTCTCCGCCACGCTGTCCGTCCCGTTGTTCCATGCCGTCGTCGTTCCGGCACGGCATGCGTACTCCCATTGCGCCTCGGTCGGCAGGTCGAGGCCGTCGAGGCCGGTCTTCGCACGCAACAGTCCCATAAAGGAGTCCGAGGTCACGACCGAACTGTTCGGCCAGTTGGCGGATGAGACGGCCCCCCTGATGTCGACCCACGACACGCCGTAGGCAGAGGTCAAGGTCGGCGTAGCGGCGTCGTAGATGTTGGCGACGCTGTACTGCTTGATCGTCCCGGTGACAAGCGCGTACTGCGCCACCGTCACGGGGAACACGCCAACGTAGAACGGCTTGGTCAAGGTCACTTCGTGCAACGCTTCGGTCCCGCCCGTAAAGCGTCCAATCTCCCCGTCCGGACTTCCCATCATGAACGTGCCGGCCCGGACGCGCCGGAGCCAGAGCTTGTTGGAGATGCAGGAGTAGTCGCCGGTCGGATCGGGATCGTCCGTCGTGTAGCTGACCGGGTAATGCGATGCGGATGGGCCTTCGGAAAGATCGATCACCATGTAGACGCTGAAGCGGTTGGTGTAGAACGCCGACAGCTGCACGACGGCGTTGGTGGAAAGGTTGCCCTTCCAGTCCTTGCGCGCGTTCCAGACGATTGACTTCCCCTCGCCAGTCGACACCGGATCGCCGTCAAGCTGGGAAATCGAGCTTCCCGCATCAAACGTCCTGAACTTCTCGATGCCGATGCTGACGCCGTTCGTCAGCACGTCCATCACCACGTAGGCAGGCTCGTCGCCCTGGTTCGCGAGGGAATAGGACACGTGGATCTTCTGCGTGACGCGATCCTGGTAGTACGCCACGTCAGTAAGCGTCACGGGCTGCGTCATCACGCTCTGGGCGAGAGCACCAAAAACGGCAAATGCCGTTACCAATGAGGCGGTAGTCTTCATTTTCGCATTCCTTTTCTTGTTGAACTTGCTAACGGATAAGAAGTAACGTTCCGATTTCATGCGACGTGTCTACCATCTGTTCGGCAGAGGCTGCCATGTCGCCGTTCCGCGTCTCTACCACAACGGCCCCGCCGGCTCTGACCGCGGCGTCCCGCGTGTCGATCGCGGCCGCAGCCGTCACAGCCCGGCAGCCGCCCGCAATCGCGACGGAATCAGCCGCCGGCAGCACCAGTCCCATGCAGGCCATGATCGGCACGATCACTGTTTTTCGCACGTGCATTTTCTGTATTCCTTTCGTGATCTTTCTCCGCTCCAGCCCGCCACAATGCGACCTCTTGGCCAAAGCACACATCCAGTATACACGATTCCGCCGAGAAAGCCCTATCATTCTCGGCAGAAAACGCCTATCATTTTAGGCAAAGCACCTTGTCTGTCGTCCGCCTTTTTGATACACTTGCGCCATGACAAAGGGAATACATCCGCCCGCCATATTGGCGGTCCTGCCGCTCGCCTACCAGGACGGGCGCGACTGCTATACCGGCATCCTCCAGTACGTTGCCGCACACGGCCTGCGGTGGAACGTCCATCTCGTCAGAAACGAGATTTCCCGCCCGCGTCTCGTACACGAGCTCAAGAGCGACATCAACGGCATCATCTTCAGCTCGAACACGCTTGCCGCGCCGCTCGTGCGGCTCATCCCGCCCGGCCTTCCCTGCGTGGCGCTGGACGCCGCCGATCCCGAGGCGTTCGCCGACCGTGCACAGGTCGCTTTCGTGGACATCGACTCGGAAACCATCGGCCGACGCGGCGCGGAATATCTGACGGCGCAAGGCAACTACGCGGCGTTCGGCATCGTGGGCTACGAGGACTGCGCCTGGTCCGAGAGCCGCATCGTGAGCTTCCGCAAGACGCTGTCGGAACGAGGAGTCTCATGCGACGCTCTCCTCGTCAGGCGCACGGATCTCCACGACACCCAGACCCACGAGAAGATGCGCGAATGGACATCGGGGCTGCACCGCCCCGCCGCCGTCATGGCCGTGTGCGACGAGCTTGGACGGACGCTCATCGACGCCCTCGCCGCGGGCGGCGTCCGCGTGCCGCAGGACGTGGCCGTGCTGGGCGTGGACAACGAAGGGATCCTCTGCACGCACATGTCCCCCACGCTGTCAAGCATCCAGCCGGACTTCGAGCGTTCGGGTTTCCTCGCCGCCGCGTGCATGGACGCCTTTCTGCAACGCCCCGCAAAAG
>CAMNLN010000250.1 GCA_946543025.1 uncultured Verrucomicrobiota bacterium | reverse complement strand
GGTCCGACACGGCTAGTATGCCAAATCCATGCATGTCGCGCAAGGAGAAAAAGGGAATGGCCTTCGCACCGTTCAGCGGATGATGAAGAAGGTACCGGTGTCGTGGACCGCGCTGAGGATTCCGTTCGACAGGAACAGCTTGACCGGCGGCCGCGTTTCCGTAACGAGCTCGAAGTCCTCGAGCGCAAGACCCGTCGCGTCCGTGAGGTCAAGGAGTTTCACGATTCCGTTGAACACCGGCATCTCGATCCTCACCTTCGCGCCGTCGATTCCGCTCGCCGGGCCCGTGATCTTGAGCAGGGACGGCTTCTCGCCGTACGCAATCGCGCCGATCTGGAGCGTACCCGCCGCCGAACCGTTCGCCGCAAGGCTAAGGGAGGGTGTGGCGCCAGCACCGGTAACGTCGAATTCGATGCGGTCCGCCCGCAGGGCATACGGCTGGTTGGCAGCGCCGGACGCGCTCACGCCCACGACGGCATTGTCCACGAACGTCACGGTTCTCACCTCTGCGACCTCGTTGGCACCGGCCGCGACGCGCAGCGTGTCGCTGCCCCTGAATTCCACGTCGCCGTAGCCTGCCGCGCCGTACGTACCGTCGGCCTCGTACTCCAGCGAAAGGCCGTAGACGTACTGCCGCGCATTGTACCCGCCGGTGGCGCCGGAGAACGAGAGGTAGGCGAAGTTTCCGCCGAACTTCTGCACGAGGTTCACGTCCTGCGAGAACGTCGCCGTCTTGCCGTCCTGCGTCACCGCGAACGAGAGCCGTCCCGGCACGTACGAGACCGTAAAGTCCATCGGATCCATGTTCTTCGGATCGACGCCGTTGAGATCCGCGACGGCCGTGCCGACCACCCCGTTCGTGATGGCCGCGATCGCAGGCGAAGGATAGATCTTGATCCCCCATCCATAGGCGGTGGTGAACCGCGCATTGTTGAAGCCCGCCCCGCCCACGCCCAGCGAACCGCCGTGCGCGGCGGCGATCATGGGCGAGTTGACGTGCAGGAACACGGCCGCGCCGTCGGCCGCGTAGCCGGTGGGGCCGGTGAAATGGTACGTGCCGCTGATCTTGAACGGCCCGCCCACGTACACGCGCTCGAGGCGCGTCACGACGCTCGTCTGGTAATTGGACGTGTCGGTGAGCTGGAACGCGGGCGTACCCTCGAGCGCCTTGTACGCGGCGTTGCCGTTGAGCCGCCACTTCGAGGCGTCGTCCGTCGGCACGATGTCGACCGCGCCGGCGACGTCCGCCTGCAGGAAGCGGAAGTTCGCGATGCGCTGGTCGCACACGGAACCACCCGTCGCGCCGGAGAAGCCGATCCAGGCGGTGGGCGCGCCCAGCGCCTGTAGCAGGTTGACGGAGTTCGTGCGCGCCGCGTACTTGGCTCCCGAGTAGACATGCTGCACGAGCGTGCCCGCGCCGTCGTACGTCACGCATACGTCGATGCCGTCCTGGATGGAGATATCGCCGGCAGACGTGGGCAGGTTCGTCATGCTCGTCTTGGCGCCGTTGACGATCCATCCCGCCGTGTCGGCCTGGTAGATGTTGTACGCCGTGCCGATGGACGGCGTGATGCCGTTCGCGCAGATGCCGTCGCCGGCTCCCCCTGCCGCGTTGAGTCCCCTTGAATCGTTGTGGAGGAAGAACGCGAAGCCATCCGCAGGGTTGGCCGGCGGAGCGACGGTCTTGTAGGTGAAGCTCGCGACCCACGGACGCGTCACGCTCACGCGTTTCCGCCAGAAAGCGGTACCGCCCTTGTACGTCTCCGCAGACGAGAGCTGTATCTCGTTCCCGTCCTCGCCAACCATCGCCACGGTGCCGTTCAGCTTGAAGTCGGCGAAGCCCGAGACGGCCGTGCCGCCGCCGGTTCCGTAAAGCGCGAGCGTGGCGTCATCCACCGTGACGGACGCGGATCCGGCAACCTTGTAGTCGAGCGTCGCGCCGTTCTCCGCGGCAAGATCCCCCACGCCCGGCAAGGGCCTGTCGATCATTGTATTGCTGCCGGCGGCGAACCTGACCGTGCCGGGCCCGTAGATGGGCGCGTTGCCGAAGGCGTCCTTTGCGCTGCCCGCGAAGTCGACGAAGATGTCGGAATTGTTGTTGATCGCGGAGGTCGTGGCAATCCGTCCGCCGTCGGCGAGCCGCAGCGTGCCCGCCTCGACCGTCGTGGCGCCGGTGTAAGTCTGTGCGCGGGCGAGCGTGAGTGTGCCCGCGCCTTGCTTCTTCAGCGCGCCGGCGCCGCTCACCGTGTCAGTGAAAGTGGCGTCGCCCGTAGCGTTCAGCGCGACCGTGCCGAGCGTGGAGATGCCGCCCGTCGACGCCCAGGAGAACGCGTCCGCGCCGCCGATCGTGAGGATCGATGCCGTCCTGCTCATGGTTATCGCGCCGTTGTAGGTGTTGTAAGGGCCGGGGAGCGTGAGATGTCCGTTGTCCGTGACGGAGATTGCGCCCGTGCCGCCCAGTCCGCCGGGAATGGTGAGCGTGTAGCCGCCCCAGGGATGAAGGGTCATGCCGCCCGCGCCGACCCAAAGGCCGCGTTTGACGTCGATCGTGGTGTTGGCGTTGCCCGGACGCACGACGCCGCCGTCCACCACGATGTTGCGCGCGTCGAAGGCGGCAGGGACGGCGCCGAAGCCGTCCGTGCCCGCCATGTACACCCTGCCCCCGTTCGTCACCACGGTGCCGCCGGAGTAGGTGTTCGCCGTGTTCGAGAGGTTGATCATTCCGGGGCGGTCGACAACGACCTTCCTGGATTCTCCCGTAACGTCAACGAGAACGCCGGGCGTGAGGCCGGAGTAGCTGGAGGCTTGGGGCGTGTCGCCGCCGCCGAGGGCGTACTCGCCGTCGCGCGGCGTCACGGCGCCGGTCTGCGTGACGGAGACGCTGCCCACCGTGCCGAGGCGGCATCCCGGGAAGCGCGAGAGGTCCACGTCGGTCGCCTCGCCGCCCGCGCTGATGAACACGAACGCCGGGCGCGAATCCTGCGTCACGCGCGTCGAGAGGAAGTCCGCGCCGACGGCTGCGGCGATGTCGATCGACGATCCCTCGCCAAGCGTGATGTTGCCCGTGCCGGCGGCCTGCGCATGGGCGAGGCGGAGGCGCACGTCACCGGAGACTTCGATGGGGCCTGACATTCCGGAGTTGTCTGCCGCAAGGACGAGCGCGCCGCCGCCGAGGGAATCGGTCAGCGTGATGCGCGCGGGCACGCCGTCCGCGTCCGCCAGCGGCACGTTGAGTGCGCCTTCCCTGCCGAACATGTCGAACACGTAGTGGTTCCCGTAGGGGATGACCGTGCCGCTGAATCCGCCGCCCGCGCAAACGGCCACCTTGAGGTACGGGTATTCGCTCAGGTCGATCGTCTCGTTCGCGTTGTTGTCGTGGATGATGAGCGTGCCGCGGGAGTTCTTCGGAATGTACCTGAGGATGCCGGCGGCGCCGCCCGCGACGTTGCAGCCCACGGCGCCCTCCTCCGAGAGGTTGACCGTCACGTCCGCGCCGTCCGCGAACGCCTGGTTGAAGATGAGGCGTCCGGCGAGGACGTCGATCGCCCCGGTGATTCCGCCCACGTCGCCCGTGACGGTGAGGTCGCCGCCGCCCGTCTTCACGAAGTGCCCGGCGGCGCCCGCGGTCACGTTGGTGACCGATGCCGCGAGGAAGGAGGAGCCGCCGGCGGGGATGTCGAACGTGATGGCGTCCTCGTACGTGACGCGCAGCGACGTGTTGATGATCGGATAGTCGGTGTACGCCGCCACGGGGTAGAGCTCGAGCGTGCCGTCATGGACGTGCAGCGTGGCGTGTCCGGTGTAATTATACCACGTGGGGTTGTTGTTCCACATCTGCACGCCGCGCGCCTTGATCCGTCCGCCCGGCTCGAGCACGAGCGAGGAATCGCTGCCCTCGCCCACGCCAAGGGGCATCGAACGCACGACGACCGTGCCGGCGACCCGAGCGGTGCAGACGGCCGCCTGCGAGCCGAACATGAGCCAGCCGCTCTCCAAAAGGCCGCCCCTCTCGACGGAAACGTCGCAGGTGCAGCCGGGGCTGGTGCCAAAGCGAAGCCATGGGCTCGACTCCATGACGACCGTGCCGTTCGTCTTGACGGTCACCTCCGCGGAAGTGCCCGCGCCCCTGCCGAAGGAAAGCTCCTTGGTGGTGGTGAGGCGCGCCGCGGACTCGCCGCCACCGACGACGAGCGTGGACGTGCCCGCCGTGGCGACGCTTCCGAAGTTGAACGCGGCATCGTACGCGACGACGCCCTCGCGCACGACGAAGTTGAGCGGTTCCGCGAACGCCGTCTGCGGCTTCAGCGTACCGGACCCGGTCTTCACCAGCACGTCGGCCAGGATAAGACGGCTGCCCGTGAACGCATAGTCCTTCGCGCCGCCCACGGTCATGGAAGACGACGACACCGCGCTGGGCACCTTGACCGTCGCCATGTAGTTCTGCTCCGCCCCGTCGAACGCCACGGGCCAACCGTCCGAGAACCCGGTGATCTGCGCGCCCAGCTGCCACGACTCCGTGTCCCACGTGTCATGGGCCGACTGCGGACGCCAGAGCACCTCGGTTCCGATCCTGCGGAACGTCGACTCCGGCGAGGTCACCACGTTCCCCTGGTTGGGCGTCAGCACGAAGGCGAAATGGTACGTCGCGTCCGCCGTCGTACCGGGGAAGGTCGCCGAGAGCGCCACCGGCTCGGTGAACACGCCCACCGTGACGGTCCCGCCCTCCAGCGCCTCCGTCTCGCCCCACTTGAGCGAAACCGAAACGCGCGAAGCCGAGGAGTCGATGCGCGCGAGCGTACCGTTGACCAGAATGCCGTCGGGCGTCTGGCGGGCGGACGTGACACCGCCCGCGCAGTCCCATGCGGTGTTCGCCGTCGCCGCGCCCGCCACCGCAAAGCTGGCGTTCGTCACGGAGTCGTTCTCGGCCTTCACCCAGTCGGCGGACGCGATGCCGTCGTAGAAACGGATTTCGTCCATGTCGCCCTGGAAGCTGTCATTCGTGTCCGTCATCGCGTACGACCCGACGGACCATGAGGCTCTGTCCTCATGGCTCAGCGCCTTCGCCGACGCGTTCGAATAAATCCGCGCGCCGTTGAAATAGGTATTCAGCTTGCCGACCGCGTCGTACGAGAACGCCACGTGCGCCCATTGCCCGACGACGAGCGCGCCCTTGCCGTTTGCGTATTGATGGGTGGATTGAGCGGCGACGTCCATGTGCATCCCCTTTTCGCAGAGGAGCAAAAAGCCCGTCCCGTTCCACGCGTTCTTGCTTGCCGCCAGGATCGACGTTCCAGAGGCGCTGCTCTTGAACCATCCCGAGAAGGTGAAAAGCCCCGGGTCGGAAAGCTTGTTGTTCTTCACGAGATTGGGAACGTTCACGCCGATCGACTTTCGG
>CAMNLN010000249.1 GCA_946543025.1 uncultured Verrucomicrobiota bacterium | reverse complement strand
GCGGCCTCAACGCGAAGGAGGCGACCATCCAGGCGATGAGCGACGTGACGAGCGCCGTCATCGCGACCACGCTCGTGCTGCTCGGCATCTTCGTGCCCGTCGGCTTCATGAGCGGCATCACGGGCCGCATCTACCAGCAGTTCTCCGTGACGCTCTCGGCGGCGGTATGCTTCTCCACGGTGTGCGCGCTAACGCTCGCGCCGGCGCTCTGCTCGCTCATCCTGCGCGAGGCGCGTCCGTTCAAGCACGGCCCGCTCGCCTGGTTCAACTGGTGCGTGGAGAGGTTCAAGGGCCTGTTCATCACGGCGGCGAAGTGGCTGGCGAGCCGGATCTTTCTCGCAGGCGTGCTGCTCCTGCTCGTGATCCTGCTCACTGTCTCGGCCTTTACGAAGACGCAGACGGCGTTCCTGCCGGACGAGGATCAGCGCGTGGTGTTCGCATCGATGGAGATGCCGGAGGGCACGGCGCGCGACCGCAGCCGCGACACGGCCCTGCGCGCCGTGGAGATGCTGCGCCAGCTGCCGGAGGTGGAGAGCGTCCTCTCCATCACCGGCTGGGGCATGATCGGCGGGCGCGGCGAGAACCAGACGACGCTCATCATCGACCTGAAGGGGTGGGACAAGCGCCCGCGCCCCGACCAGCACGCGCTCGCGCTCATCGGAAAGATCCAGGGCATGCTCGCGTCTATCCCGGAGCCGAAGTGGCAAGTATTCGTGCCGCCGGCCATCCCGGGCCTCGGCATGTCCAACGGCATCTCCGTGCACATCCAGGACAAGGTCGACTCCGATCCGATGAAGATCGACGAGATCAAGAAGAACCTGCTGTTCAAGCTCAACCAGAACCCGCACATCCTTATGGCCTTCGCCGGCTACAACGCGGAGACGCCCCACCTCAAGTTCAACCTCGACCGCATCAAGACCGAGATGTTCCACGTGCCGGTGGCGACGATCTACGCGACGCTCCAGAACTACCTCGGCTCGCGCTACGTGAACGACGTGAACCTCGGCACGCAGGTGAACCGCGTGACCGTGTGCGCCGAGGCGTCGGCCCGCGCCACCCCGGAGGCCGTGGAGCGGCTCTACGTGCGGTCGGACACCGGGGCGATGGTTCCCGTGGGCTCGCTCGGCACGATTACGCGCGAGCTTGGCCCGCGCACGATCTACACGCGCGACAAGTACGTGACGGCCGGTCTCAACATCCTGCCGATGCCGGGCGTGCCGTCTGGCCTCGTCATGAACGAGATACGCCAGCTCTTCAAGGAGGAACTACCCGACGGCTACGGCTACGACTGGGCGGCGCTCTCCTTCCAGGAGGCGCGCAACGAGGGCACGGCCGCGCCGCTTATCCTCCTTGCGGTGCTTTTCGGCTACCTCTTCCTCGTGGCGCAGTACGAGAGCTGGACGATTCCGCTCCCCGTGATGCTCTCGATCTTCGTGGCCGTGTTCGGCGCGCTCCTGGGCCTCAAGTACTGGGGTATCTTCGCCACGGGCAAGCCGTTCGCGCTCTCGATCTACGCGCAGCTCGGCCTCGTGCTGCTGGTGGGCCTCGCCTCGAAGAACGCCATCCTGCTCGTGGAGTTTGCGAAGGACAAGCACGAGAACGAGGGCTACTCCATCGTGGAGGCCGCCGGCGCGGCGGCGGGCGAACGTCTGCGCGCCCTTTTGATGACGGCCCTCACGACGCTCCTCGGAACGCTCCCGATGATGATCGCCACCGGCGCGGGCGCGGCGAGCCGCAACCACCTCGGCACGACCGAGTTTTTCGGGATGCTCGCCTCCGTGGTCTTTGGTATACTGCTCATTCCCGGCCTCTATGCGCTCTTCCAGACCTGGCGCGAGCGCATCAAGAGGTTCTTCGGCTATCTCTCGGCGATGGCGCGCCGTCGTCGGGACCTGAAGGCGCGGGGTTGATTCGGCAGGGTCGTTTGGAAAAGGACTACAGACATGAAACTTGAGACAGGTTTGATAGGAGCCGCAGCGATCGCGACGCTCGCGATTGGCGTGGCCGGATGCAAGGGCTGGGCCGTGGGGCCGGACTACAAGGAGCCGGAGATACAGGCCGCCGCCGTGCCGTTGCCGGACGCAGGCTTCCCGACGACGAACAAGACGGAGACGGGCGAGTTCAAGGCCGCCGAGGCGAAAGACGACCCGCGCAAGGAGATCACGGCCGAGTCGATCCGCAGCTGGTGGAACCAGTTCAACGACGATATCCTCACGAACCTCGTGGAGGCGGCCGTCTCCAACAACCTCACGTTCCTCATGGCCCAGCAACGGCTCCTTCAGGCCCGCTGGCTGCTCGTGGGCAGCGCGGCCGACTTCCTTCCGAAGACGACGCTCAGCGGCACCTACACGCGCAGTGCCGCGCACAAGTTCACCTCCTCGCGCTGGGGTTCCAACAAGAACTACCATGGCGACCACTGGAAGAGCGGCTTCGACGCCACGTGGGAAATTGACATCTTCGGCGGCACGCGCCGCGCGTACGAAAGCGCCGAGGCTGCGATGGACGCCGCCAACTGGTCGCTCGCCAACGCGTGGGTGTCGCTTACGTCCGAGATCGGCAGCCAGTACATCTCTCTGCGAACCGTGCAGGAGCGATTGCGCGTGGCACGTGCGAACCTGAAGCTCCAGAGCGAGACGTACGACATCCTCAAGAGCCGCCTCGACTCCGGCATCGGCGACGAGCTGGCCGTGAACCAGGCGAAGTACAACGTGGAGCAGACGCGCGCGTCGATCCCGAACCTCCTTGTGCAGGAAGAGCGGATGATGAACTCGATTGCCATCCTCACGGGCACGATGCCCGGCGCGCTTCATCCTCTCCTCCGGGATCTGCCCGAGCGCGATTGGCTCATCGCGCCTCAGCGCCTCGCGGGGATTCCGCTCGACACGATTCGGATGCGCCCAGACGTGAAGGCGGCAGAGCGCACCCTCGCCTCGCAGGTGGCCGCCGTGGGCGTGGCCACCTCGCTCCTCTTCCCGAAATTCTACATCAACGGCACGTTCGGGCTTGACAGCGTGGAAGCCAACCGCCTCTTTCGTCGCCATGCCTTCCTCGCCTCCATCGGCCCGAGCTTCAGCTGGCCGATCTTCCAGGGCGGCAACCTGGTGGCCAACATGAAAGTGGCCGAGGCGAAGATGGACGAGGCCGCGCTTCAGTATGAACTTGCCGTCCAGACGGCTTTTGAGGAGGCGCGCAACGCCTATGCGTCCTATACGCAGGAGTACCACCGCTACCAGTCGCTCCAGGGCGCCGTAAAAGCCGCCCGCGCGGCGGTGGACATCTCCAACGACCTCTACAAGAACGGCCTCGCGGACTTCAACAACGTGCTCGACGCGCAGCGCTCGCTGCTCACCCTCGAAGAGGCGCTCACGATCAGCCGCGGCAGCATTTCGACCGACCTGATCGCCCTCTACAAGGCCCTCGGCGGCGGCATCACCGTGGAGGAGTGACAAATGCCCTCAAGATCGTTTTTTTCGATTCTCTTTGTCGCAGTATCGGTTGCGACGGTGCCGCAGGCGGTAATCGCAGACGGTACGGACGATTCGGCGGAAACGATCGTTCAACGGCTCAAGGAGTCCGTTCTGGACAATTGGGAGAAGCTCTCGAAATGGAGCCGGCAGACGGTGGACCTTCACGCCGAGCTTCCGTCGTTGCCGGAATCCGCCTGGTTCTCGGCCGATCAGACGTCGCAGCGCAAGAAAATACGCGAGAAGTTGCTGGATATCCGGAAACTGCTTCTGTCGACCGACGCGCAGCGCATCATGAGGCGGATTGACGCCATCGACGACCGTCTTGCCGAGATCGACGAGGATATGCGCGAGGAAACCGAGCAGCGTGTCCTTCGCCCGGAAAAGCGCGCCAAGATTGACGAGCGGCTGTCGACGCTGCGCGAGACGCGTAACGAACTTGCGCGGCAGCGTGAATCCGCCGCACACGCTGTCCTGAAGGAACTGGACGCGCTCGGGTTGCGCCTTTCCGGCGCGGCGGCGGAACAATGCTTGTTTACGGTCAATGTCGGCGACCTGATCGACAACGTGATCGTCGCAAAGAACATCGGACTGGTGGTTGAGAACTTGCGCGAGCTGATGGCGACCGGCGACGTTACGGCGGCTAAGCGCTACTTCGGGATGTACAGGGTGATGGTCGAGGTCCAGAAGGTCTGTTTCGACGACTATCTTGAGAAGAGCCGAGACGGCGAATGGAGAAAGAAGCTCAACCAGATACGCGACGACGCCACCGCCGCCCGGCAGAACGCGTTGGATTCGGCGCAGGACATGTCGTTTAGCGAGCAGCAGCGCGCGGTGTTCAGGCGGAACGCCGAGGTGAACGTGTCGACGCTCAACGCCGTCGCGGCCTACGTGCGGATTCTGGACCAGCACGAGGCCATCATTCAGGCCAAGGCGGACGAGGCGGCGAAGATGTTGCTTGTCGCCGAGAATTCCTATGCGACGGTCTCCCTTGCCGGCGATTTCCTTGCGCTCGTCAAGTCCAGCCAGGATTCCTTCGATGCGCTTCTCCAGCTCCAGCTGCCGCCCATAGAGATTTTCAACGACGCCGCACTCCAGACGGAGTTCATGGCGCTCACGAAGAAGCTGAAGGAATGAGAGCGGAGGATTCCATGATCGCCCGCTTTCCCGCGACGGCTCCGGTCCGCGCGTGGAATCGTGCGAACCTTTCCGTCGCCGGAATCGTTTAATCTGTCGTGCCGCACGACAGGACAAGCAAGAATGGAACAGACAATGGATGAAGCATTGAAGGCGACAGGGCTCGCGCACGCCTACGGAAAGGGCGCGGCGCGGACGGACGTGCTGAAGGACCTCGACCTCGCGCTCGCGCCGGGCGCGTTCGAGGCGCTCATGGGACCGAGCGGCAGCGGGAAGTCCACCTTCCTGCATCTCGCCGCCGGCCTGATCACGCCGTCTGCCGGACGCATCGAGATCGGCGGGACGGACGTGACGGCGCTATCTGACAGCGCGGCCGCGAAGTTCCGCCGCCGCCACGTGGGCGTGGTGTTCCAGAACTTCAACCTGCTCGATGCGCTTACGGTGGCCGAAAACGTTTCCCTGCCCGTGAGTCTCGATCATGGCCGCCCGAACCCCGAACGGCTCGCCGCGCTCATGAAGAAGCTCGGCCTCGACGGCAAGGAGACGCGTCGTCCGTCCGAACTTTCAGGCGGCGAACGCCAGCGCGTGGCCATCGCCCGCGCGCTCTTCGCGGAGCCGGACGTGATTCTCGCCGACGAGCCGACCGGCAACCTCGACGTCGCCGCGTCTCGTCGTCTCTGCGCGTTGTTGAAGGAGCTGAACACAAGCGAGCGAAGCGCGATCCTCCTTGTGACGCACGATCCCATGGTGGCTGCTACCGCCACGAAGGTCCACTTTCTGAAGGACGGCCGCATCGCCGCTTCCTGCGAGACGGACGGCGACGCGGAGAAG
>CAMNLN010000248.1 GCA_946543025.1 uncultured Verrucomicrobiota bacterium | reverse complement strand
GCCGAATCCGGATTCCCGATCGACTGCGCGACGCGGAAGCTCCGGCAGATGAGCGTGCCCGCGCGCGCCACGGTGGTCGTGCCGGGCACGCCGAACGCGTTCAGCACTTCGCTGTTGACGTCAAGATCCGCCACGCCGCCGTCCGTCACCGTCAGGTTGCCCTGCAGCGTCACGTATTTGCTGCTCTTGTTGGCCATGAACACGCCGCCCGTGATCGAGAACGTGTGGCCGCTCGCCACCCACAGGCTGCCGCCCTTCTGCTCTTCCGGCACGGACGCGCCGGTCTCCGCGCCGTTGCGGACCTGCGTCATCTCCATCCTGCCGCTCGCAAGGATCGTGGCGTGGTTGACGCGCAGTTGCCCGAACGAGCTGACCCTCCCCTCGCCGGGATCGAACACGACGGGGCCGCCGGCCCAGTTGTGGACCGTCCGCACCTTGCTGTTCGTCGGCCCGCTCAGGATACCGCCGATCGTGAATGGCGAACCGGCCGTGACGCCGAACTGGGCGACGGCGTTGGGGGCGATCGACACGGTCCTGTTCGCGTGCGTCCGCACGTTTGCGGCGTTGCCCACGAGGATGTCCGTGCTCTTCACGAAGAAGATGTTGTTGGTGGGCGTTGACGGAACGGCACCGAGCGGACCGTCCCCGTCCAGGCAGAGGTAGACGTTGTTCGCGCCGTCCAGCCACGTGCCGCCCTTGTGGTCGTTCGTGCCGCTGAAATAGACGACGGGATGCGCGTTCACGTGCACGCCCCCGTCGCTCTCGCCGTTGCTGTGGAGGAATCCGCCAACCGACTGCAGGTTGGACGGCACCTCGAGATAGATGCCGCCCGGGCCGACCTTGACGAGCGTCTTCGTCTTGTACGAGGAGAAATTGAAGTTGCGGGAGACGAGCGTGCCGCCGTCGAAGAGCATCGTCGAGGAAAAGCTGCCGCTGTTGCTGGCGAGTCCCTGCTCCACTTCCATCACGCCACCGGTCGTCACGAGCGTCGTGACCTTGTCCGCATTGCTGAATCCGGCGTTGAGCCACGTGTAGGCCTTCATCCGCCCGCCCTTGCCGACGATGACCTGCCCGCTTCGGCTGTCCGTGTACGAGCTGTTCCAGAACGGGACTTGGCCCTCCGCGCTCACCGTGCCGTTTTCGATGCGGAGGATTCCGGTCGCCTTGACCGTGCGAGGATTGCCGAAGAGCCGCAGCGTGGCGCCGTCCGTGACGAGCAGCTCGGCGTTCTCGGCGTGCATGATGAGCGGCGACATGGTGCCGTTCTGGCCTTCCGCGCCGTCCGGATAGGTCACGTCGAACGTGCCGCCGCGCAGTTCCAGCTTGCCGGCCGCGACGCCGATGCGCCCCAACGAGCCGCCGCCCGTCAGCGCGAGCGTGCCGCCGCCCATCTTGTTGAAGCGCTCCGTCAGCACGCCGCTTGTCTGCGCAACAGCCCCCGTGACCGTGACCGCATGCCCGGCTGCCACGTTGAACGGGCCGTTCAACATGAGCGTGCCCGCGCCGCCGAACGTGTAGTCCGCGCCGTCCACGGTCACGGACGCCGCCGTCACGTCGCCGTTCACGTCCACGGACGTCTGCGACGACGCGCCGAAAATGGCCGCGTTCGCCGTCGCGGTTTCGTCCCACGCGCCCTGGTCCCAGTTCGCGTCCGTGAGCCAGTTGCCGCTCAGCGGGCTCGCCAGCCACGTGTAGTCCGCCGCGCCGACGGCAATGGACATCGCCACGCATCCGATGATCGTTAGACTCTTCACAATTCGACCTTTCGTTCCTTCACCTGATGAAAAGCATCGTACCGCTGACGTCGCGGAGGACGAGCGACTTGCCGTCATCGGACACCTCCACCTTCCACTTGTTCCCGACGCCCGTCAACACGGGCAGCCCCATGATGGCGTCCGCGTCGTCGGCGACGACGAGCGGCGTGCCGGCAGGTTGGCGGCTGAAGAGATCGACGTCATCGATGGCGAGCGTCGTTCCGGCGGCGAACGTCAGCTTCGCCCCGGCGGCGACCGTCAGCGGCTGGGCGGCGGCCTGCGCGTGCGAGACCGTCCAGTTGTTGCTCACCACGAGCTCGCCGTTCGCGATCGCGGGGCAGCCCGAGAGGCCGTTGAAGACGAACGGCACATACGGCGCCGCGTCGCCGAAATCGATGGACGTGCCCGGCCCGAACGTCGCCGGGCCATTGAACGTCGGACGGTAGGCGTCGACGTCCGCCTCCGCCTTCGTCATCGCCGACCGCAGGAACGATCCGTCGCCGGGATCGATGAGCTTCACGTAGTTTGCCGAGTTCGTCACGCTCCGCCCCTGCCAGTCCACGCCGATGCCGTAGTTGGACGGCCAGCCGTGATAGCCGATGGGCCCGCTCGTACCGTTCCACCAGTTATTCATCTCAATGAAGATCCTATGCCACCCCGCCTTGAGCGTTATCTTCGGATAAACATAAAGACGACTATAGTTAACCGTCGTCGTATTGGAGAGCAAGTCTTGGTTGTCGGCAAACTTCACCACATCCGTGTCGTCAATGCGCACATGGCAACCGCGGCAAATGCAAGAGGCAAAATTGCACGTCACATCCTCTCCCTCTTCGCCGGGCACATGGATGTAGCCGGTATAATAATGACAGGTTGTGACCACTGACTGCCAGCTCCGATAGGCATAGGAGACACCGCTCTGGTCGATGCCCATGTAAGGAATCGTCGTCGGCACGTCATTACGGGAATAGTCGCCTCCCACATTGGCATGATACCACTTCAAACCGCCCGGCGTGTCTGGGACACGCGTACAGACGCGAATGCCGCCGCCTTGGACGTCAAGAGCCCCTTTCACGTACAGCGGTGTCCAGAGGTCGAGCAGTCCCGCCCCCGTCTTCGTGAGAGACTTCGCCGACACGTACGCCACTTTCCCGGAGACAGCCCCCGCACCGTCAACGCAGACATCCGGCAACGACGTCGGCCACGGTGCCGCCATCAAGTGCGCACTCGCGTTCGTAAGAGCCAACGCACCGCCCTGGCAGGGAATTGAGTTGGTACCGTACACAGCCACGCCGCCACCGTTCAGCCCCACGCCGCCCGTGAACGTGTTGGCGTCATTGTAGAACTGGAGCCATCCGCCATTGCCGCCCGTAAAACCGCCCGCACCTGTGACTTTCCCAGTGAACGTCACCTGTTTGCCGGATGTAAGCCCGTTTACGACCTTCCCCTGCACGGAAATCGGCCCCTGCCAGACGTTCTGGGAATGCGCGCCGGGGGAGTAGGTGCCGTTGGAGGATGTCAATCGCACATTGTCCTCCAATACGAGATTCGCGTTCTGCGCCGTCGTCGAAGCCCACTGGCTGAGATATGTGCCCGACTTCATCGTGACCGTCTGCGCTGTCGTGAAGCCGTTGTTCCAGGACTGGAACTCCAGACCGCCGTTCACGACCACGATGTCGCCCGGATGGGCGACGGTTTGCTGCACCAAGAAAAAGCAGTTACCGTTCAGCGCATCCACCGTCAGCGTATGGCCGCCCATGTCGAATCCGCCGAACCGAAAGTCCAGCCGCTGGGAGGTCGCGATGCGCGTAGGGCCGACGAAGGTCACCTTGCCGCCGAACTTGGCACATAACTTCTGCGTCTGCCGGATGGCGCCCATGTTGTTGTAGCCGTCGCCACAGATGTAGAACTTCTCATCGACCAAGAAGCCAGTCGTGGAACCGTCTGTGCCCGCCTCGCGCGTGCTGTTGAACGTACCCCCGTTCAGCACGTGCGTCACGCCGTTCGTCGTACCGACGGCGCCCATCGTCGAAGCCTGGTAGATGCCGTTGGTGACATAGATGTCGCCGTCGTAGTTCGCGAGCACGTCGTTGACCGTAAGCGTGCCCTCGCCCGCCTTCACGAGCGAGAGCGCGCCGATGGCCGCCACGTCGTCGGCCGTGAGGGCGTACGTCTCGCCAGCCGGCACGTCGATCACGTACTTGCCGTCGTCCTCGCCCATCGTCGGCGCGCCAAACGCGCACAGACCTGCCGCCATGCATCCGACAATCGCCAGACTTTTCATAGACATCGGTTCTTCCTCTCTTGGCAAGTTACCTGAAAATCAACTGCGTGCCGCGCAACGCGCCGAACTTCAATGCCCTGCCGCCGTCCGCCAGCTGCAGGCACCACTGCTTGCTGCTCGTCCACTCCGTGCCGTCCGAGTTCACGAGCGTGAGCGACGGCACGGCCGCGAGCGGCGTCGTGAACGTCGCGACGGTCTTCAACGGACCGAAGGTCTTGTCGTTCAATGTGTCCGCCTCCGTCACGCGTACGCCCTTCCCTTCGCGGAACGTGACCGTCTGCGCCGTGAGGAGCGGCGCGGCGAGCGTCTTGCCCTGCACGGCCGCTGCCGCAATCTCGATGTCGCCGCCCGGATAGCCCTCCGCGTGCGAGAACGCCAGGGTGCCGCCCTCCAGTCGCGTCGCGCCGTTGTACGTGTTCGTGTTCACCATCGTGAGCGTGCCCGCGCCGCGCTTCGTGAGGCCGCCGTCCTGCTCCGCGCCGCTGTAGAGTGAGTTCTTGACGGAGATGTTGAAGTTTGTCGTGTCGAAGATCGCACCGCCGGCGCACGCCCGCACGATGATGTTCGTCCGCCACTTGAGGTGGTCCGTGCCGAGGAAGTTCTCCGTGTTAGTCCGCGGTACCACGACGCCGCCGTCGAGGTTGAGGCATCCATTCTGATTGGAGCCCGTGTCGATGTAGAAGTTGTTGAGCCGCACCACGCCGCCCGTCTGGATGTTCACCTGGTTGACCGGCAGTCCGTCCTTCGTGTTCCGCCACTGGCTGATGCGCAGTGCCGCGCACCTGATCTCGCCGCCGTGCGCCACGGTCGTGCGCCCGTTTCCGTTGGCAACGTTGGGGCCGTTGATGCCGCTCAGGAGCTCGCGCGCGGCCGTGAGGTCCAGGACGCCGTTCGTAACGATCACCTGCCCGTAGTTGCCGACCGTGATGTAGCAGTTGTTCGGCACCTTCAGCACGCCGCCCGCGACGACCAGGCAGCCCCGCGTGTCCGAGAAGCTTGAGCCGTTGCCGCTGACGAGCAGCGGACATGCCGTGCCGACGCCGGCCGCGCAGTTGCTCGTGACGAGCGTCGTGCCGCTGTCGATGCGCAGGACGCCGTACACCTGCAACTTGCCGATCCGGTTCGTGACGCCCTCGTTCGGGGCGAGCGCGGTGGTGCCAGGCCAGCTGGAGACGACCTTCAGAAGAGCCTTCTCGCCGAGGACCTGGCCGCGGATGCGCCCGACCCCTCCTGCATACGTCCCGAACTGCGCATCAATGCCGTCTGACAGGCGGAACGTGCGGTTCGGGTGGACATCGCACGTCCCGCCGAAGTGGAAGAACGCGGAACTTGACCGCATGAACACGTTGTCCGTCGGTTCGGCGGGGACCGCGCCCAGGGAGCGGTCGGAGTCGATCGCGCAGTAGACGGATCCCGTGATGGTGGTGCCGCCGTTGTAGGTGTTGG
>CAMNLN010000247.1 GCA_946543025.1 uncultured Verrucomicrobiota bacterium | reverse complement strand
AGTATACCAAATATTCACGGCGATACCGCGCGGATCTTGCGGCTCACGCGGACCACGCGGTAGCCTTCGCCATGCCCGCTGCGCGTGTAGAACGCGGGGATGTCGTACCCGGCAACGCTCAGGACATGACCGGCGGCCAGCACGTCGAAGCGCTGTAGCGTCTTGTCAAAGACATTGTAGATGTGCGACCGGGCGGTCGTAAGATCGTTCACCGCCTCCAGCTTGTCCTTCAGCCCGTTCATCAGCGGACGCCTTGCTTTTGCCACCCCGCGCACGTAAAGCCCTTCGGCGTCAGGCGAGCGCGGCTTTCCCAGTTAGTGCCGCCTTTCACACGGGTAGGGCGCGCCGTGAGGCTAGGGAGACGGCATCAGGCGCGCGAGGAGCGCGATCGTCGCCGTGTCGGTGCGCAGGATGCGCGGCCCGAGGGACATCCGCCGGAAACCGTGCGCCTCCAGCCGCACCACCTCGTCGTCCGTCCATCCGCCCTCCGGCCCGATGGCAAGGACAGGGCGGCTCGTGGTTCGTGGCGCGTGGTTCGTGGCTTGCGGGTCGGGATGGGCCACGATCCGATCGGACTGCCCGGCGAACTGTTCCTCGAACCTGCCGCCCTCCAGCCATCTGCCGAATCCGCGCTCCAGCTGGATCGTAGGGAGCGCGGTCGTGCCGGCCTGCATGAGGCCGTCCACCAGAAGCGGATGGTAGATTTCCTCCTTCAGGAGCTGCGCGCCCCAGAACGCCTTCTCCACCTTGGCCGCACCCACGAGGACGAGCCGTCCCACGCCCATCGCCGCCAGCTGCGGCAAGAGACGCTTCATCACGCGCGGACGCGGCGGCGCGAGGATCAGATCAATCCATGGCGGCAGGGCTTCGCGGTCGTGAACGCATCGCACCGTCACAGTCTCGCCGTCGATGCGCTCGATCACGCCCGTCCCGATCGGTCCGTCCACGACGCCCGTCTTGAGCGCCTGCCCCACCTCTCCGTGAAGGATCGTACGCACATGCTCCGCCCGGACGCCGCAGAACGTCGCGCGCCCGTCCGCCGCCAGCTCGCTTTCCTCGAACAATATCCGGTTCATTTCTTGGGCACAACCCAGGAGACAGACTTGTTCTTCTCCTGGAGAATTTCGTTGGCGATGGCGAGCACGTCGTCCGCCGTCACCGCCGCGATGCCGGCGACGATCTCATCCGGCGGCAGGATTCTGCCGTACGTCTGCACGCAGTTGCCGAAGAAGAACAGGCGCGACCTCACCTGCTCGAGGCCGAGGCGGAAGTTGCCGATCAGGTATTCCTTCGTGCGCTTGAGCTCGGCCACGCCCGGCTTCTTCGCACGAATGCGGCCGAACTCGCGCTCGATCGCCGCCACAGCCTGCGGCACGCGGTCGGTCGCCAGCCCCGCCGTCACGGCCCAGCCGCCCGTCTCCTCGAAAAACTGGATCTGCGAGCGGATGTCGTAGCTCAAGCCGCGCTTCTCGCGCACGCTCTGGAAGAGGCGCGAGCTCATCGACCGCCCCATCAGTCCGTCGAACACGTTCGCCGCGTACTTCTTCCGGTCCGGCGCGCGCACGCCGAAGGTGCGGAACCCGAGCGCCAGCTGCACCTGCTGGATGTCGCGCTCGGCCCTCACCTCTTTCACGGGCCGCTTGCGCACGTTCACCGGCACGTGGGAGAGCGGCTTGCCTTCCGCGAGCCCGCCGAGCGCGTCCTCCACGAGCGCGCGGGCGGCGGACGGCTCGAACCGTCCCGCCACGACGGCCGTCGTCGCCGCCGGCACGTAGGCGCGGCGGATGTACTCGCGCAGCGTCTGCGGCGTCATCTTGTCGAGCGTCGCGGCGGAGCCGGCGATCGGCAGTCCCAGCGCGTTGTTCGGAAAGAGCGCGCGGGAAAGGTTCTCGGACGCCACCGAGTCCGGCTCGTCCGCGTACATCTTGATCTCTTCCAGGATCACCTGCCGCTCGCGCGCGAACTCCGCGTCGGGAATCGCCGCGTGGACAAACATGTCGGAGATGATGTCCACCGCCGTCGGCAGGTAGTCGCACGGGAGGTAGGCGTAAAAACAGGTGCCTTCCTCGCTCGTGTAGGCGTTGAAGTTGCCGCCACGCCCCTCGATGGCCTGCGAGATGGCAAGCGCGCTGCGCGTGGCCGTGCCCTTGAAGAGCATGTGCTCGATGAAATGCGAAATGCCGGCGTCCTTCGACGCCTCGTGGCGGCTGCCGCTCGCCACGAAGAGGCCGAAGCAGACGCTCTCCACGTGATCGTCCGGCACCAGCACAAGCTTCAGCCCGTTGGGCAACGTCTCAAGCGAGGCCGTCGGCAGCATCGTTCATCTCCTTCAAGGTCGTACGCCCGTCGTAGAGAGCCTTGCCCACGATGGCTGCGCGCAGGTTGGGCCGTTTCAGCGCCAAGAGGTTCTTCACGTCCTGCGGCGACGAGACGCCGCCGGAAGCGGTGATCGCGCACCCGGGCGCCGCGTCGCAGATCGCCGCCATCTGCGCGAGGTTGGGACCGCCCAGCATGCCGTCCGTCGCCGTGTCCGTGTAGATGATGGACTTGACGCCGGCGGCGGCGACGGCCTTCGCGAGGTCGACGGCCTTCACGGACGTCGTCTTCACCCAGCCGCGCGTCTGCACGAAACCGTCGCGCGCGTCGATGCCTGCCGTGATGCGCTCGCCGTAGAGTTCCACGGCCTGCGCGAGGAACGCAGGATCCTCCAGCGCGGCGGACCCGATGATCGCGCGCACGGCGCCAGCCTCGATGACGGCCGCGAGCGCCTCGGGGGTTCGCAGCCCGCCGCCTACCTCCACGGGACCGCCAAACGCCGCAATCACCGACCGGATGACGGCGGCGTGACGGGGCGTACCCGCGAACGCGCCGTCAAGGTCCACCACGTGCAGCTCGCGTCCGCCCTGCGCCCGCCAGTCGCGCGCCTGCGCGGCAGGGTCGTCGTTGTACGTCGTGACGTCGTCCGCGCGGCCTTGCCGCAACCGTACGCAGACGCCGCCCTTCAAGTCGATAGCCGGTAGAATAATCATCTTCATGCCTCGTAGAAAAAACATTATATCATAACAGGCTTACGGCCAGAAGGTCTTGGCAGCGGAGGAGAGGCGGATTGTGGACGGCAACTGCTCAAAACGCGCCTTCATCTCGTCCAGCGAATCGCCGCCGAGTTTCTCCTCGAGCGCGTCCGACAGCGCGAGGCAGACTGCCGCCTCCACCACCACCACGGCGCGCGGCACGGGGCACACGTCGCTACGCTCGTAGACCGTCTGCGCCGGTTCGCCCGTCGCGAGGTCAACGGTCGGCTGAGGCTTGATCGTCGTCGGGATCGGCTTCATCGCGGCGCGCAGCACGAGCGGCGTGCCGTCGGTGATACCGCCCGTAAGCCCGCCCATCCGTCCGCGTGTTTCAGTTCCCTTCTTCCGCGCAAGTGCGAAACCGTCCCCGAACTCCACGCCCTTGATGGCGGGGATGGAGATCACGGCGGCGGCGAGCCTCGCGTCGAGGCGGCGGTCTGCCGAAACGTGCGAGCCGAGTCCCACGGGGAGTCCCGTCGCCTCGACCTCGATCACGCCGCCAAGCGTCTCGCCCTCCGCGCGAGCCTGCTCAATCAGCCGGACGGACGTCTCGTCCGTCCCGTCGCACGGTTCCCCGCCGAGCGAGACGATGCGTCCCTTCACCTCGATTCCAAACGCATTCAGCAACGCGCGGCAGCAGGCGCCTGCCGCCACGCGGGACGCGGTCTCGCGCGCCGAGGCGCGTTCCAGCGCAGGGCGAATGTCGTCATAGCCGTACTTGACCGCCGCCGCGAAATCGGCATGTCCCGGACGCGGCGCCGTATAGGCGGGCACGGACTTCCCCTTCCAGGCGGCATGGTTCGCGTTGGCGATGACAAGCGCCACGGGCGCACCGGTCGTCCGGCCGGCAAGAACGCCTCCGGCGATCGCCGCGCGGTCCGTCTCGATCGCCATGCGGCCGCCCGCTCCAAGTGCAATCTGCCGTCGCGCCAAGTCGGCCCGGATGAGGTCTTCGTCCAGCGGCAGGCCGGCCGGCAAGCCTTCCAGAATGACGGTCAATTGGGGGCCGTGCGACTCGCCGGCGGTTACGATGCGAATCATTTCTTCTCCTTGTTCGGCTCGATTCCATCAGGAAGAGGCTGTTGCCGGCTTCTGGGGCTCCAAGGCAGGATCGAACGTTCCACGTCCTCCAGAAACGGATATTCCGGGGCGCGGATGTCCGTCTTCCCGCAGAGCGAACGAAGCAAGTCCCGATACCCCCTGTTGAGCAGAGAGGCGCGCAGCATGTCCGTCACGCTCTTCCGGTCGGTCTTCATCCGTTTTTTTTCGCCGTGCGTCTTCTGAAGGAACGCTTTCGACTTGAGCGCCTTCATGCACGATTCAATGTCTGCCGGCAAGAACGACACCTTGTCGTCAACTTCTTGCTTCAGGAACTTCTTGAGCAGCAACACTTCCCGAAAATCGCGGCGCATCTGCTCTTCCGGCAGGGGCATTTGCCGGAAGTACTGCTCCACCGTCAAGTGGTGCGACTTCAGGTCTGCCTCCAATTTCGCGATTTCCTCCTGCTCGTCCTCCGCCCCCAGTTCGATGCCCCGCGCGACGGCTTCGGAGAGCAGCACCTCCTTCACGATCCATCGGGCGGCCGCCTGCCGACGGTAATCCTCCGGCGGCGCAGGAAGCTGGCCCATCCGCCGCCCGTCCTCCATCAGCAACTGCGCGCGCATGTCCAGTTCGCGCGCCGTAAGGACGCGTCCGTTCACCGAAACGGCAACACGCCACGGCCGTTGTCCCCACAGCCAGACGCCGCCGACCACGACCGCGGCGAGCGCGACGAGCGCAAAGACATGAAGAAGCGTCCGCTTCACGGCAGAATCATCCCAAGTTCGTCAGCATGCCGTTGGCTACGCCGTGGGCCGTCCGCTCGTCCGTCAGGTGCATCAGGACCACGAGCGCGAACAAGGTAGCCGAGCCGGGTCCTTGCCCCGTGATGATCTGACCGTCCGCAACCACCGGGACGGACTGCACGCGCCGTCCCATCTTGCTCGCGCAGGACGGATAGCACGTCACGTCCTCGTCTTCCAGCACCTGAGCGGCCTCCAGCACGGTCGGCGCCGCGCAGATCGCGCAGACGAAATGTCCCTCCGCCTTCTGCCGCTGAAGACGCGCCGCCAACGGCTCGCAGGCAAGAAGGTTTTCCGTGCCCTCTCCGCCACCCGGCAGGATGATGGCGTCAAAATTGTTGTCGATGACATCCGCGAGAAGCGCATCGGCCTCCATCCGGATGCCGTGAGCCGAGCGGACAAGACGATCTTGTCCAAGCGCGGCGGTGACGACCTGCACGCCGCCGCGACGGAGCACGTCGATGATCGAGACGGCTTCGATGTCCTCGAATCCGTCAGCTAGTGGTACAAGTGCCGTTTTCATGATGAAAAAAGTATATCATAAAATTCGTGATTCGTGGCTAGCGAGAAAC
>CAMNLN010000246.1 GCA_946543025.1 uncultured Verrucomicrobiota bacterium | reverse complement strand
GTTGAGGCCGGGATAGTCTACTGTCACGACCACCTCCGGCTGCCATTCGCGGACAAGACGCTTCATCGTCCGCGCCACGCCCAAGAAGAAGAACAGACGCCTCAAGACAGGCCAGAAACCCATCACTGCAAGGTCTGCCGTCTTGAAGCCTTCGCTCTGGTATCCGCGAAACTCCATCACCTCGCCGGGCCGAGCGGCCTGCAGTGCATCCTTTAGACGCTCGGCATAGATCAAGCCGGACTCCTCGCCGGCCAGCAGAAGGATTTTTCGAATCTTCATGGACGGACTGGACGGAGCGGAGCAGACGGAAGATCAGTGGCGATGCCAACAATGGCGATGCCGTGCTTATCGGCGAACGAAAGAACTTTTTCGCGGTCGAGCAGGATCAGCCGACCGGCTTGGAACGCGAGCGCGGTAACGCCGGCCCGGCGCATCATCTTCAACGTCTTGAAACCGACGACAGGTATGTCAAAGCGCATGTCGTGTCCTTCGCGCGCACCCTTCACAAGCACCGAGCCCTTCCCTCCGAGGTGCCCGCCGCGCCGGATGGCGGCATTCGTGCCCTCGAAAGCCTCCACGGCGAGCACCATGCCGTCCTTCACGAGAACCGTCTGGCCCACGTCGTGCCGCCCCATGTCTCGAACCACGTCCGCGCCATGCACGATATCGCGCAACTCGCGCTCCGTCGGCGCACGCGCGGTCAACACGCCTTCGCCCGGCAGATGCCCGTCCATGAACGACGACGCGGGGAAGACCGGTACGCCAGCCTTCTCGAACTCAAGGGCGAGCTTGCCGTAGACCGTGTGGGCCGTCTTGAACGGGAGCGACGCGAGCCACCCCTTCGTCTCCTCGTCGAAACGAGCCGTGAAAAGCGAAAGCGGGTTTATCTGCCCGGCGAACACCGCCCCGTCGTAACCCTGCGCAGCCACCCAGCGGAGTCCGGCGGCGATGCCGCCGAGGTTGATCACATGCACGTTGTCGGCGGCGCGAACAGTGGCCCGCTCGGTGGAGCCGCGAACGGCCAGCACGTCGACCTGCGGGACACCCGCCGCGTGCGCGCCCTCCACGACGAGGCGCGGATAGGCGCCGCCGCCGGTGATGACGATCATCTTGGAGGGCCAGACGCTCATGTCAGCGCTTGCGGCAGCAGAGCCAGCAGACGAGGCAGGAAAGGGCAAGGAAGCACAACGAGACGCAACGGTGGCTCCACAGGAGCATCGCCTGCCCGTGTTCGCCGTAGACGGTCATCATCGGCATGACGGCCGTGAAAACGACTCCTGCCGCAAAGGCGGTCCAGAACAACCACACCAACCCCGGCAGAATCTTCAGCGTCCGTTCCTTTAGGCGGATGAAGAGCAGAAGCAACACGCACGCCGCGAAGCCTCCGCCCGCGCACATGTGGAAGACGAGCCAGATGCCGGACATGCCGCCGACCATCCAACCGATCACGCCGGAGGCCGCAAGGTAGAGGAGGCAGACGACGAAACCCATGTCCACGATCCACTTGGCAAGCCCCCAGATGAAATCGTCCGTGCTGTCCGAGATCCACCCGGCCACCTTGTTCAGCGCCACGGCCGCAGCCGCCATCACGAACAGACAGACCAAACCGAACACCGTCCACAGGAAAATCTTCAGCATCGGCCGCATCGCGAACGTGGTGCCGAGAAGCGCGTGGTACGTGTCGCTCACCTCCATCAGGTCGGCCTGCGAGACAGGCTCGACATCCGCATCGGAAAGCGGACCGGTCGGCACGATCTTCGCCTGGAAGAAATCAGAGTCGCCCGTATGGCAGTCGGCGCACTTGACCGGGTTGGCGCCACGCGCCATCCGCGCGGGCCGCACGTCGTGGCCGACGGGCCACGCCACAGGTCCGGCCGCTGCGTGGACGACGGCGACAAGGTTCGAACCGTCTGGCTTCCACAATCTGCCGTGCCCCACGAAGGCGAAATCGGCAGCGGGCGTCGAGGCCGTCAGTTCGGCAAGCGCCGAAGCCACCAGCGCCTTGTTCAGTCCATTGGTCACTCCTGCCAGCGCCTTCAGCCCCTTGACGGCATCCAGCCTAAGGGGCGATACCGTGCCGTTGGTGGAAACCGCCGCGAAATAGCTCGGCCACGCCATGCGATGCGGCGCGATCTTGCCGTCCGCGCCCTTCATGAACACGGGTTCAAGGATGTAGGGGCAGTCCGTGGCCCACTGCACGCGCCCGTAGATGCCGATACGGTTCGCGCGTGCCGTACGCACCTGCGAACGCTTGCCCTCCGCCGTCACGCCCGCGTGGCACACGGTACAGGACAGCTTCTCGAAGTGGACGAGCGGAATGCCCGCGTGGCACGGATGCGGGCCAGCGCCCTTCGGCTCAATATGGCAGGCGCGACAGCTCGTCGTCTTGATGCGATGGTCCATGCCGTTCTTGTGGCAGTCGATGCATGTCATGCCGTGCTGGAGGTGGACATCGCCCAAGATGGCGTGCGACGGCATCCCCTTCTCCGTGACGGCGTGACAGGCGAGGCAGCGGTCGCTCTGCGGCTTGCCCACAGGGAACACGCACCTTTGCTTCGCGTCGAACTGCGTCAAGTCGTAGACGATCTTCTGCGGCACGTTGAAGAGATGGTCGTCCGGATTCTCGGCGGCGGCCCATGCGCCGTGCATCCGCTCGTTCATGCCTTCCACGGCGCTGAGGCCGGACGCGGCCACCGCCGCTCCGGTAAAGTTCTCGCGCAAGACTTGACGCGCCCATTCGCTCGAATCATAGGTGTCGCCCTGCTGGTGACAGGCAAGGCAGTTGGCCTCAAGCGGTCCCGTCACGAACCAACGCTGGCGCGGACCTGCCACCTCTTCCATCGCGCGCGGGTCGCTTCCGATGCCGCCGCCCGGAAAGGACCGCCCGAACATCTTTGTCCACTCAAAGGCCGCGAGGCCAAGGTCGCGAGGCGCGAACGCGCCAGGCTGACCATGGAGCGAAAGCGGGATGGCAAGGCCAAGCGCCTCGTCCGCCCAAAACCACGGCTCCACCTGAACGGATGCCGGCGCGTCATTCGTGTCCAATCCCGTACGGAAATGCGATCCGCCGCGCGCGGCTGCCACATCGTGGCACTGGCCGCATGTCTTGTCCTGGGAGATCGGCGCAGGAAGCGCGGCAGCGGGCGAAACCTTCTCGCCGTCAAAGCCGAGGGGCGCGAGCCGATGGACGGGAATCGTGCGGCCGCCGTTCCAATGGCCGAACTCCGCCGCATACGCTCCCGCGCCTGCACACACGACAAGGGCGGCAATCGACAAGCATGTCTTCATCTCGACTCCTCGTCCTTTGTCGCCAGAGAGAAGTTCCACACGTCGGCAGTCCTGCAGGCGTCGATCACGCCGACAAGAGATTCGTAGGCCGTCTCCTTGTCGGCACGGATCACGACCGGCTGGCCTGGATAGAGCTTGGCGATGCGCGTCAGGCGCTCCGTCACGTCGGCGAGCGTCAATGTCTGCCCGTTCACCGACACGGTTCCGTCCTTGGCGAGATTCAAGATGATCTCGCCAGGCATGCGGCCAGGCACGGTAGCGGACTTCGCCGTAGGCAAGGTGATGGATATCTCGGTCTCCCATTGGGAAAAGACGCTTGTCGTCACGAAGAAGCAGAGCAACAGGAAAATGACGTCCATCAGCGACGACATCTGCACGGTTGCGGCGCGGCGGCGCGAATTGCGGCGGAAGTTCATGCGAAGGCCTTCTCCAGAGCAACCGCCAGCGATTCGAGGCCCGCGATCCGACGCGCGGTACGACGACGCAGAAGCGCATGGAACACAAGGCATGGAATCGCGACCACCAGTCCGAATACGGTCGTGACGATCGCCTGGGAGACCCCCTGCGCCAGCACGACAGGACGCGCGTTCGCCGCCAAGTCGCTCGCGATGCCGCCGAAAGCCTGGAACATGCCGAGAACAGTACCGAGCAGGCCGACAAGCGGCGCGATCGCCGCCAGATCCGCCAGCCAGTCTACGGAAGCCTGCAAGCGTTCGGCGACATGCGAACCGGCGGTCTCGACGGCCTGCGAGACAGGCGGCTTGACGCCGGGAGCCGTCCCGCGTACGGCGTCAAGCGCCGCCAGCACGAGCGTGGCGAACGCGCACGGACGCCGGTCGCAGAGACGGCGCGTCTCGCCGTAGTCTTTCGCCTGCAGACGGCTGAACACGTCGCTCACCAGCGCGCGCGGCGCAAGCGCGCCCCGCCGCTGCGCCACGAGAAGGACAAGTATCTTCGCGAGCGCCAGCACGGAAAGTCCGGCAAGCACCCACATGAGCGGACCGCCGTACTGCCATGCCTGCCGCAACGTAATCGCTGTTTCGTTCATTTGTCTTTTCCTCCGGCTCTTTCAAAGCCTGTCTTGACGTTTGGGTGTAGATTTTACTTAAAATCCGCCACGGCGGCAAGCGTATTCCGCTCCGGCGATGAACGTTCCCATCTTCCTGCCGAACGGAAAACATCTTGCATTCCGGCCATGAACCGTTGCCGCGAGAACCGCATGGCGTTCGCACGGCAGGATTCCGGCGACCAGACGCGCGCCTCGAATTCCTCGATGGCTCCGCACAGGGCGTCGACGGAAAAGTCCCTGAAGAACAGTCCGGTCGTACCGTCCTTGACGGTCTCCAATGCCCCGCCCGCTCCGAGCGCAATCACCGGCGTACCAGCCGCCTGCGCCTCGACGGGTACAATGCCGAAGTCCTCCACGCCCGGGAAAAGCAGCGCGCGTGCCTCGGCGTACCGTCGTCGAAGCTCACCGTCTGACACGCGTCCGAGGAAACGAATCAAAGGACACCCCGCCGCCATGCGTGCCAGCCGTTCCCGCAACGCGCCGTCGCCGACGACCATGAGAGGGCGCTTCATCCTCATGCAGGCCGCCACGGCCAATTCGGGCCGCTTGTAGGGGACAAGCTGCCCAGCGAGCAGATAGCCATCCTTCCTGTCAGCCCGCCCCTCCCCGTAGAACCCCACGTCCACCGGCGGATGCACGACGCGCGCCTCCCGTCCGTAGATGCGCTTGATCCGCTCGGCGACAAACGCCGAGTTGGCGACGAACAGATCGACCGCCTCGGCGCTCCTCAAGTCTTCCTTGCGCAAATAGCCGGTGAACATCCTCATCGCCAACTTGCCGACGATACCGGCCGTTCGGTAGTAGTCGTCGTGCATGTCCCAGAGGTAGCGCATCGGCGTATGGCAGTAGCAGACGTGCCGTGCGCCGTCCGGCTTGCGGATGCCCTTGATGGGGCCCGACTCGCTGGAGACGATCAGATCGTAGCCGTCCAGCCTCAGAGATCGAGACGCCGTCGGGAGGAGCGGCAGATAGGCCTGGGGATGCCGCCGACCCAGCGGCAGACGGGCGATGAAGCTTTCCGTCACGCGATGCTTGGCCAGCAATCCGCCCATCCGGTCCGGCCGATAGGCGTGCGTGAAGACATCGGCGTCGGGAAACATCTCGCCCAACGCGGCCAGGACCTTCTCGCCCCCGCGCACGTTCGTCAGCCAGTAGTG
>CAMNLN010000245.1 GCA_946543025.1 uncultured Verrucomicrobiota bacterium | reverse complement strand
TTCATCCGCGAACGGAAGATGGGCACGACGGGGCTGATGGTCGTGGTGGGCGGACGGCAGATCTACGCGTACGGCGACGTTCAGGAGGTTTCCTACACGGCCTCTTGCCGCAAGAGCTTCCTCTCCATGCTCTACGGCAAGTATGTCCGCAACGGCACGGTCAATCTCGCGGAAACGGTCGACGAGCTGGGGATCGACGACGTGGGCGGCCTGTTGCCGAGCGAGAAGCGCGCCACGGTGCGCGACCTCATCACGGCGCGGTCGGGCTGCTATCATCCGGCATCGAACCCCGGAGGAAGGGTGGGCAAGCGCGCGCGCGGCAAGACGGAGCACGGCACGACGTTCGTCTACAACAACTGGGACTTCAACGTGGCGGGGACGGTGCTGGAGATGAAGACGGGCAAGTCGATCTACGACCTGTTCGACGCCGACCTCGCCCGGCCGCTCCAGATGCAGGACTGGGACCGCGCGCGGCACAAGCGCACGGGCGACGCCACGAAGTCCGTCCACCTGGCCTACTACTTCCATTTCTCGACGCGCGACATGGCGCGTCTCGGCGAGCTGATGCTGCGGAAGGGGAACTGGGGCGGAAAGCAGCTGGTCCCCGCCGATTGGGTGGAGGAGTCCCTCAGGCCCGCGACGACCTTTCCCGACGGCGGAGGCTACGGGTACATGTGGTGGAGGCCCGTCGACGACAAGTTCCCGGACGCCTTCAAGGGCGCGTTCGCGGCGCACGGAATGTACGGCCAGCATGTCACGGTGCTGCCGGCCCTCGACATGGTGATCGCGCACAAGTCGGCCCGCAACGCCAAGCATCCCACGAAGAAGGCCGACTACCGGGAACTTGTCCGCCGGATCATCGCGGCACGGAAGTGACGCCCGTCGACATCAGCTTGAAAATCAAAAACAAAGGAGAATCACATGACATTCACAAGACGCGATTTCATGGCGACGGCGCTCGGCGCGCTCGCGAGCGGAGTCTGCCGCCCGGCGGCCGCGAAAACCCCGGCAAAGGACTTTGCCTGGTCGTATCTGGCGCACTTCGGAGTCAACTCGTGGAAGGACGTGCCGCTGGAGGGACAGGATCCTTCGAAAGGCGAGAAATGGCTGACGCGCTGCTGCGCGGATCACGTGCGGTTCGACGAGGAGTCGTGGCGGCGCCTTTCCGCCGCGCTCGCCGCCGCCGGCTGCAACCAGATCGTGATCGACCTCGCGGAGATCGTCGTCTACCCGAGCCATCCCGAGCTGGCGGTGAAGGGCAGCTGGAGCGTGGACCGTCTGCGCGCCGAGCTGGCCCGCCTGCGCGGCATGGGGTTCGAGGTGATCCCGAAGATGAATTTCTCGGCCTGCCACGACACCTGGCTCAAGGACTATCACCGGATGGTCTCCACGAAAAAGTACTATCAGGTGTGCGAGGATCTGATCAAGGACGCGGTGGCGATCTTCGACCGTCCGCGGCTCTTCCACCTCGGCTACGACGAGGAGACGGCCAACCACCAGCGCCAGCACCTGTTCGCCGTCTGCCGTCAGGGCGAGCTGTGGTGGCACGACTTCCTCTGGTTCGCGAAGGTGACGGAAAAGACGGGCAGTCGTCCGTGGATCTGGAGCGACTACGTTTGGCACCACAAGGACGAGTTCCTGCAGCGCATGCCCAAGAGCGTGCTGCAGTCCAACTGGTACTACGGCGCGCAGTTCGACCCCGCGAAGATGGGCGACAGGTCCGCCTACGTCGAAGCGTACGAGTGGCTTGACAAGGCCGGGTTCGACCAGGTGCCGACCGGCTCCAACTGGAGCTGCGACACGAACTTCGCCGACACCGTGCGCTTCTGCGACGCGCATTGCGACAAGGATCGGATCAAGGGCTACCTCATGGCACCGTGGACGCGCACGTTCGCCATCCACGAGGCGAAGTCGATGGAGGCGATTTCGCAGCTGGCCGCCGTGGTCAAGGAGCGTCAGTAAAGGAAAACCGGCGATGAAGCGAAACTTGATGGCGCTGGCGGCTGCGGCCGTTTCGGCGACGTGCGTCGCCGCCGTCTACGATGTCACGGCATTTGGCGCGAAGGCAGACGGTGCCACCGACTGCACGGCGGCCATCCAGGCGGCGATCGATCAGGCGGCAGCGGCGGGCGGCGGCACGGCGCTCGTGCCCGGCGGCGGCACGTACCGCACCTACACGCTCCACCTCAAGAGCAACGTGGAGCTGAAGGTTGATCGCGGCGCCACGCTGAAGGGCGGCGACGATCCGCTGAAGTATCCGCTTTTCCCGCCGACGGACGTGTGGCGGCG
This sequence comes from uncultured Verrucomicrobiota bacterium, assembly GCA_946543025.1. Taxonomy (GTDB): domain Bacteria; phylum Verrucomicrobiota; class Kiritimatiellia; order RFP12; family UBA1067; genus RUG572. Next base: position 3,230 of record CAMNLN010000245.1, on the reverse strand, counting down.
GGACCGTCCGATACGCTGGAACGCCCGCGCGATGTTCTACGCCGCGGGGCAGACGAACGTGGCCGTGACGGGCGGCGGCACGATCGACGGAAACGCGAAGTCCGAGACCTTCCACCAGCGCGTCAACGGCGTGTGGACGCGCATGAGCGACACGGAGATTCCCGGCAAATGCATGATGTTCATGGGCTGCCGCGACGTGAGGCTGCGCGACTTCCGCCTCGTCGACCCCACGGGCTGGGCCACGTGGTTCCTCGACTGCGACGCCGTACAGATCCATGGGCTTGCCGTTCGTTGCGACCGCGAGCGCCCCAACGGGGACGGTCTTCATTTCGGCGGCTGCCGTGACGTGACGGTGAGCGACTGCATCCTCGACACGCAGGACGACGCGATCATCATCCGCTCCCACCAGGAGCAGATGCGCGCGCCGCGTCCCTGCGAGCGCGTGACCATCGCCAACTGCTCCGTGCGCTCCAACCAGGGCGCAATCCGCATCGGCTGGACCGGCGACGCGCCGGTGAAGGACTGCCTCTTCTCCAACATCGTCTGCCCGTACACGCGGCGCGGCATCCTCTTCTCCGTGCCGAAGATGTTCGACCCGGAGTACACGCGCGACCCGCCGCGCGGGAACGGCATTCCCGTGCCCGACTTCCCGACCGTGCCGTTCGCGGTGGAGAACTTCCGCTTCGACAACGTCCAGCTCACGAGCCACTGCGCGCCGATCGTCATCTCCGTGGCGGCGGGCGAGCGCGTGGCGCACATGAAGAACGTCTCGTTCTCGAACTGCCGCTTCGTCTCGCAGATGGCGCCCATCTTCAAGTTCCGGCCGCAGGACAACGTGTCCAACTGGCGCTTCTCGAACGTGGAGTTCGCGATCGAGAAGCCGCGCGGTGCGCTCACGGCCGAGACGGGCGTCCTCTTTGACAACGGCAAGGACATCACGTTCGACAACGTGAAGTGGACATGCATCCCGCGTGACCTGCCCGAATGGCACGTCACCCTGCAGCAGATCGCCAACGGCGAGTGGGAGCGCGTGCGCGATCCGCGCACGAACTACGGCATCCTCCGCAAGGCCGCGAAGCCACGTCCGCCCGCTCCGTTCAAGGTGCCGGGGGCGCGTCAGTACCCGACGATGGAGGAACTCGCCGGCGGCGCGAAGCGCTACGTGTACGAGACGCTCACCGACGGCGGCGCGGTCTGGCGCGTGAAAGTGGTGTTGGAGGAACGTTCCCGCCCCGACGGTGCCGAATGGCGGGCGACGGTGGAGAACAACGATCCGTCGCTGAAGGTCGTCGGCTTCGAGGGGCCTGTCTGCGAATACGGCGACCTGCGGCCGGGCTATGCGGCGATCCGCGTGGGACGCACGAGCGTGACGAACTTCCCGACGTCGGGGAAGGGGCTGCCGCTTGCCGACAAGGCGGAAACGCCGGGCTGGTACTCGTGCGGCGACCGCGCACCGCATCGGCACAAGGAGGCGGACGTGCGTTGCTCGGAGGATCGCGGGCGTGCGACGTACGTGTCGGCATTCGGCCCTGCGGCAAACCTGACCGTTCGGATGCCGAAACATCTGATGGAGGTCGTTTCCGGCGGCGATACGAACATCCTGCGGCGTTTCCGCGTACGCTACGACCACGAGTTCGGCACGGCGGACGTCGGCATCGAGTATCGCGTGGAAATCGCGCCGGGCGGGACGCGTGCGTTTGGCCCCGAGAGATTTCTGCGCGAGGAGTCCGAGATGCCGCCGGAGAACTATGGCCATTGGCAGGGCGACCTGCAGTTCTCGCTGCCGTCCACGCGGACGCGGAACACCGTGAAGCGGGCGGCGGACGCCGACCGCGGCTGGATCCAGGCGGAGATCGACCGCGTGGCGGCGGCGGGCGGCGGACGCGTGACGATTCCGCCGGGCGTGCACGAGACGGGGTCGATCCGCCTTCGCAGCCACGTGGAGCTGCATCTCGAGAAGGGGGCGGTGATCAGCGGCAGCGCACGGCAGGAGGACTACGACGACATGCCAGAGGACGTCTGTCCGATCACGCCGGAATTCTCCGCGAAGGCGCTCGTGACGGCGTGGGACGCGGAGGATATCTCGATCACGGGCGAGGGGACGATCGACGGCAACGGGCCGAAGTTCTATGATACGTCCAAGCGGGTGCGGAACAACCCGAAGTTCTGGCGCATCCCGCCGGGGCCGCGTCCGCGCCTCGTGCAGTTCGCCCGCTGCCGCAACGTGCGGATCGCGGGGCCCGTGTTCAAGGATTCGGCGGCGTTCACGATGTACCTGCGCGAATGCGAGGACGTGACGATGGACCGGATCGTCGTCATGGGCGACCAGCGCATCACGAACGGCGACGGCATCGACCTCGACGGATGCCGCCACGTGCGCATCGGCAACTCGCGCTTCTCCGACGGCGACGACTGCTTCGCCCTGCGCGCGATCCGCTCGCGGAAGGAAGCGCCGCGTCAGATCGTGTGCGAGGATATCGTCGTCTCGAACTGCGTGCTCAACAGCGCCTGCCAGGCGATCCGCATCGGGTGCCCCTCGGACGACACGATCCGCAACGTGCTCTTCAAGGACATCCGGCTCGAGGGACGCCACAACGGCATCTACTTCGGCAACCACCTCTACTGCCTGAAAGACGTCGACGAGGGATTCCTCGACGCCCACGACATCACGTTCGAGAACTTCACGGGGTTCCAGGGCGGCAGCGCGGCGCAGATCCTCGTGGACGACGGCATCCGCGTGCGCCGCATCTCGGACATCACCTTCAGGAACTTCGACGTTTCCAGCGGCAAGTCGCTCCGCTTCATCTGCACCGCGATGCAGCCGATCGGCACGGTGACGTTCGAAAACTTTGCGGCGACCGTCAAGAAGGGCGATCCCGTGATCGCGGCCGGCATCGACGGGCTGACCTACAAGAACGTGACGCTCAACGGAAAGGAGCAACCGGACGGCCCTGTCAAGGCCGCGCCGGGTTCCTCCGCTCCGCTCGTGCGCAAGCCGCCCGTGACGTGGGACTGCCTGAACTGAACGCGGCTTCATGGGCGAAGGGCGGGTGGCACGCGTCAGTTGCCGAGGTGCGCCGCATTATGGTAGAATGTCGGCGTTTTCGGATTTTGCGCATCGAATCGAAAGGAAAAAATGAAGAAAGCTGACATCGGCCTCATTGGCCTCGCCGTCATGGGCGAGAACCTCATCATGAACATGGAGTCGAAGGGCTTCACCGTGGCGTGCT
>CAMNLN010000244.1 GCA_946543025.1 uncultured Verrucomicrobiota bacterium | reverse complement strand
CGTCGAGGTCACGACCGGCCCGCTCGGCCAGGCCTTCGCCAACGGCGGCGGCATGGCGCTCTCCGAGGCGATGATGGAAGCCCGCTTCAACCGCGAAGGCGAAACGCCCCTCCTCGTCGGGCGCGACGGGGCTCGTCGCCTCCTTCGCCGCCGTCCGCCGAGGGCCGGCGGCCAGCGCGAAATCGGCGGACGCCCCGCTGACGAACGCCATCTGGCGCTCGGCGACGAACTTTGCCAGCCGCTCGGCCATCACGACGCGATGCGGCCTGCAGTAGTCCGCCACAAAACGGTCGATGAACGCCTGCTCGTCGGCCGTCATCTCGATCTTTTTGTCAATCGCGTTCTTCATGTTGCACCTTCAGTTCCCGCATGTCCTTCAGCGCCCTGGAGAAGAGCTGGTCTACGTTCGCCTCCGAACTGACGCCGAGCATGCATTTGATTTCCGTTGAAGACAGGTTCATGCGAAGCTTCAGCAGGTGGACGTATGCCCGCATCGGGTTCTTCTTCCACAGGTCCCCGAAGCATTTCTGCACGAGTTCCCATTCTTCCTTCCGTCGCATCGCAGGGTCTTCGAGTGGTGAGGCGTCGCGGCCGCGCGAATCTGACACCATTTTCGAAACTTTATCCTCGAAGTTCGCCCCGCCATCTGATTCGTCGCCGAAATCGGCCCCTTCCAGCGAGATTTCCCGTCTTTTCGCCGGATCGGCCTGATGGACGTATCCGCGCACGTACGTACGCATCCATCCCCACAGGCTGCCGCCGTCGTCCCGAAAGAGGTTGATCTTGCCCCCGCCGATCATCTCCACGTACAGGAGGCTCATCATTTCCTCCGCCGTGATGCCGAACCGGCGGGCCATCTGCCCGCTCCGCAGGCTGCGAGCCTCCGGCAGGACGGCGTTCTCCCACGCGAGCCGCCACGCCTCGGCGTCCTGCAGCTTCAGCAGCTCGTAGATCTCATGCTCGCTCGCACCTTCAAGGCTCATTGCGCCTTCTCCTTCGCATTTTTGCTCGGCACGACATAGTAGCCGCGCCGATGAAAAGACACCCAGTCGTTGGTCCAGGTCGTATCCCGGAACGGCTTCGCGAAGAGCGCCGGATCGGGCGCGATGTCGTCCGCCGTGCCGCGCACGCCGTCCGGCCCGAGCGACAGCACCACCGGCGGCTCGTTCGTCGGCTCGTACACGTAGTGCCGCTTCCACGGATCCGGCAGGAGCGTGGGCGTGAAGTTGGGCGACGAGATGTAAGGCCCCACCCAGCCGTCGTGGCGCGAATGCTTCAGCACCAGCGCCTCCAGCCCCTCTTCGGCCGTCGGATAGACCCCGCAATGGAACTTGTACCGCCCCAGCGCCTCCGCGAGCGCCGCCACGCTCTGCTCCGCCTGGACGATCTTCCCGTCCCGCATCTTCTTGCCGCCGCCCTTGCCGGCGGCCTGGACGAGGGCCCCGCCCACCATCAACAGCACCATCAGCACGACGAAGTAGAACACGGGTCCTCGCTTGATCGCGGGCGCCTGCAGCCCGAGCGCGCGCTTCTGCGCTTCCATGTCGCGGTAGATCTGCTTGATCTTCCGCGCCCGCTCCTGCTTGGAAAGCGGCTTCTTCGGCTCCGTCATTCCACCACCTCCAGCACCAGCGGCCTGGCCGCAGGCGCGTCGCCCGAGACCGAAATCGCCTCCTCGGCGAGCCGCGCGGCGACCGCCAGGCGCTCCGGCCGCGCGGGCGCGTACAGTTCCGCAAGCGGCTGGCCCGCGGAAACCTTGTCGCCATGCGCCACCAAGAGCCGTACGCCCGCCGCCGGATCGATCGCGTCCGTGGCCTGCGCGCGTCCCGCGCCCAGCTCAAACGCGGCCTGCGCCACCTTCTGCGCGTCGATCGCCGCAACGAAACCGTTCGCGGCGGCCACGACCAGACGGGGCGGCGGCACCTTGTCCAGCTCCTTCTGGAACGCCGCCAGATCGCCGCCATGCAAGCGCACCATCTCCGCAAACCGCGTCCACGCCGAACCGTCCGCAAGTCGCGCCCGACACAGCGCGCGCGCCTCGTCGAGCGGCATCTCCCGCGCGAGCGCCACCATGCGCGCCGCCAGTTCAACCGAGAGTTCGACCACGTCGCCGGGAGAACGGGCAGCCTGCCCGCTTTCACCTTTCAGCACGTCGATCGCCTCCTGCACCTCCAAGGCGTTTCCGACGGTGAAGCCGAGCGGCTCGTCCATCGCCGTCACGAGCGCGACGGCTTTCCGCCCCGCGCCCTTCGCGCCCGCCACAAGCGCCTTCGCGAGGGCCGCGGCCTCTGGCCGCGTCTTCATGAACGCCCCTGCGCCGCACTTCACGTCGAAGACGAGCGTCCCAGCTCCTTCCGCCAGCTTCTTCGAAAGAATGGACGCGACGATGAGCGGAATCGAGGGGACCGTCCCCGTCACGTCGCGGAGCGCATAGAGCTTCTTGTCGGCCGGCGCGATCTCGCCCGTCTGGACCGTCAGCGAGCAACCGCACGCCGCCACCACCTTCCGGTAGTCGGCAAGGGACAGGCCCGCCACGTAGCCGGGGATGGACTCCATCTTGTCCGCCGTGCCGCCGGTGAGGCCGAGCCCGCGCCCGGTGAGCGACGGCACACCCAGCCCGCACGCGGCGGCAAGCGGCTGGATGACGAGCGAGAGCTTGTCGCCCACGCCGCCCGTCGAATGCTTGTCGGCCGTCGGCAGCGGCAGGTCGTCCCACGAAAGGCTATCGCCCGAATCGCGCATGGCCGTCGTCAGCGCCAGCGTCTCGGCGTCGGTCATGCCCTTGCAGCACACGGCCATCGCGAAGGCGGCCATCTGGTAGTCGGGCACCTCGCCGCGCGTGTAGGCCGCCACGAGCGCGTAAATCTCGTCCGGCGCGAGTTCCCGGCCCTCGCGCTTCCTGTCGAGCAGAAGTTTGACAATCATGCCGTGATTCTAGCAGAACAGCCGCCCGCCGTCCACTACCATCTGCCGCCGGTCTGTGGTAAAATACGCGCGTGAAGACGAACTACCACATGCACACCACCTGGTGCGACGGGAAGAACACGCCCGAGGAGATGGTTGCCGCCGCCCTCGAAAAGGGATTCGACGCGATCGGCTTTTCGTCACATGCCCTTCTGCCCCTCGGCGACCCCTGGACGCTCCAGCCCGACACGGCGGACGCCTACGTGGCCGACATCCGCGCCCTCGCCGAAAAGTACAAGGATCGGATCAAGATCCTCTGCGGCATCGAAGCCGACTTCATCACGGGCAAGGCGCGCCCCGACCGTTCCGTCTACGCCTGCCTCGGCCTCGACTACCTCATCGGCTCGATCCATGAAGTCGTCGCGCCGAACGGCGCGCGCGTACCCGTGGACCACAAGCCGGAACTTCTCTCCGAAGGCATCGCCCGGCAGTTCGGCGGCGACGCGCAAGCGTTCATCCGCTGTTACTTCGCCGCCCAGCGCGAGATGGCCGCCACCTGCGACTTCGACGTCATCGGCCACCCCGACCTCGTGCGCAAGTTCAACGGCACGCTCAACTACTTCGACGAGTCGGCCGACTGGTACCGCGAGGAACTGCGCCTCACCGCCGATGCCTTCGCCGCTTCCGGCAAGCTCGTGGAGGTCAACACCGGCGGCATCTCGCGCGGTTGGATGGACGATGCCTACCCTTCTCCTTATTTCCGCCAGCTCTTGCGCGAACACGGCATCCGTTTCATCCTCAGTTCGGATGCCCATTCCGCCGCCGCCATCGACTGCGCCTTCGATCGCTTCGGTAACGCCGAAAACTATGTGGAGACGCCTGCACCGTGACACCGTGACAAATTGACGCGCCGCTTTTGGCGCATGATGACACACTTTCACCTTTTGGCACACGCTCAGCCCGGCTTGGCACGGCGTGTGCTTTCTTGTTGATTGTTGAATTTAAACCAACTGGAAACCAACCAGAAAGGAACACAACAATGAGCACACTGACAGAATTAAATCCGTGGAACCTGCTGGATACCCTGCTGGACACGAACAACCGGGTGTTCCGCAACGTCTGCAACCGCGCGGCGGGACGCTTCCCGCCCGTGAACGTCTATCTCGACGACAACGCGACGATCATCGACGTCGAGCTGCCGGGCAAGACGGCGAAGGACATGGACCTGACGCTGGAGTCGCAGGCCGTCATCATCGCCGACAAGCCGGCCGACACGGTGGACGAGCACGGCAAGCCGACCGCCGCCAAGCCTGCCTGGTCGCGGCGCGTGGAACTTCCCTTCCGCGTCGACCACGACAAAGCCAACGCGAAGTTCATCAACGGCATTCTCCGCATCGAACTGCCGCGTGCGGATGCCGTCGCATCCCATCGGATCAAGATCGGTTAACCAACAACCAGGAAGGAGTCTTGCAATGAACAACGAAAACACAAAGTACATCGTCCCGACCGTGCGCATGAACGAGCGCCCCGAGGACTACGAGTTCACGTTCGAGCTGCCGGGCATCGCGAAGGACGAGGCGGAGCTCCACGTGGAGGGCCGCACCCTGACGCTGAAGACGCACGCCACCTACCAGGCCCCCGCCGGCTTCAAGCTGGTGTCGCAGGAATTCGACCGGCCCAACTACGCCGTGAGCGTGGACCTGCCGGAGCTGTGCGACCTCACGACGGTCTCCGGCGCGCTGGAGAACGGCCTCCTGAAGGTGAACGTGAAGAAGCGCCCCGAGACGCAGCCGCGCAAGATCGCGATCGCGTAAGGGCCTGCCAGGACCGTCAGGACGCCAAGGACCGCCAGGACAAGTTTATCCTGGCGGTCTTCCTCGTCTTGGGAGTTCTGGGCGTCTCGGGTGTCCTGGCCCCGGAATATGCTATAATATCCGCCACATGGACATCAAGGAACTCGCCAAGAACTTTCTTCCCTGCCAGGAGTGCGCGCTCGCGAACACGGCGGAGACGGTGAACCTGCCCGGAACGGCGCAGGTGGCCGCCACTTTGCGCAACCTTTTCTCGCTCCTCTTCCCCGGTTGCCACGGCGCCGGTCCCGTGCCTCACGAACGTTGCCACGAGCACGTGGAGAAGCTGTTCGCGCAGATCGCCGACGAGATCGAGCAGCAGATCCTCCAAGTGCTGCGCTACCAGTCGCGGGAGAAAGGCGACGGCGTGTCCGCCGAGGAGAACGCCGCCCGCGCAAAAGCGCTTGCCGAGATCTTCATGGCCGAGCTGCCCGCCATCGGCAAGATGCTTCAGGAGGACATCGAGGCCGCCTACGAGGGCGACCCGGCCGCCATCAGCAAGATGGAGGTGGTGATGGCCTACCCCGGCTTCCGCGCCATCACCGTCCACCGCCTCGCCCACACCCTCTACAGCCTGCAGGTGCCCATCCTTCCGCGCGTGATGAGCGAGATCGCCCACTCCGAGACGGGCATCGACATCCATCCCGGCGCGCAGATCGGCGAGCACTTCTTCATCGACCACGGCACCGGCGTCGTCATCGGCGAGACCACCGTCATCGGCAAGAACGTGAAGCTCTACCAGGGCGTCACGCTCGGCGCGCTCTCCTTCCCCAAGGACG
>CAMNLN010000243.1 GCA_946543025.1 uncultured Verrucomicrobiota bacterium | reverse complement strand
TGGTAGAATAGTCGGCGTGCCAGCACCAGCAAACATCCATCTGATCGTGGGCGAGGACGACTACCTCGCCGAGGCGACGGCCCGCAAGATCGTCGAGGCCGCCGTTCCTGTCGACTTGCGCGGCAGCGCCGTCGAGACGGTCTCCGGCGACGCCCAGAACGAAGAGGCGCAGCTCGCCTCGCTCGCCGCCTGCCGCGCGTCCGTCCAGACGCCCCCCTTCCTCGACCCCGTCAAGCTCACGTGGTGGCGCGGCGTCTCTTTTCTGCCCGGCGGCGGCCGCAACGGCAAGACGACCGAGGCCGTAAGCAACGCCCTCCGGAAGTTCGCCGAGGAGCTCGCCTCACATCCCCTTCCCGGCAACCAGTTCCTCGTCATCACCGCAACGAAGCTTCTCAAGACGAGCATTTTCGCCAAGACCTTCAAAGGCTTCGCGCAAGTGGTGGAATTCGGCGGCGGCGGCAAGAGCCGCGACCGGCAGGAGTCCGCCCTCTCCCGCCTCCCCGATCTCGCCGCCGAGGAGAAGCTCTCCTTCGCGCCCGGTGCGGACGCCGCGTTCATCGCCAAGGTCGGCACCGATACCCGCGTCGTCGTCTCCGAGCTTGCCAAGATGCGCACCTACCTCGGCGCGGAGCGCGACGTCGTCACGAAAGACGACATCGCCGCCGTCTCTTCCGTCGGCGGAGAAGAGCCGGAGCTGTGGGAGATCACGGACGCCCTTGCCCAGCGCAATCCCGCCAAGCTCGTCGCCACCCTCGCCAACTTCGAGGGCAAGAGCGGCTTCGGCATGCTGCTGGCCACCGTGGCCGAGAAGTTCTTCCGGGAGCTGATCGTCTACCGCGACGCGCTCGACAACGGCTGGCTCACGCCCTACGGCACCTGGGCACGCGACCTGCCGCCTCAGGCGGCCGAGGACCTGAACGCCGCCGGCGTGGGCCCTGCCGCCGGAAAGACGCCGTGGCTCGTCAAGCGCGGCGCCGCCAATGCCCGCCAATTCACCTTGCGCGAGCTGCGCCTCGCGCGCTATCGGATGCTGCAGGTGCGCGAACGGCTCGTCAGTTCTTCTTCAGACGATTCGATCGTCGCCTCGGAGCTGCTTCGCATCATCGTCCGTCCGCCAGCGCGTCCAACGCGGAAGTAACCGCCGCCGCGAAGGCCGCCAAATCGTCGTAGCGCGCCACGGCGTAGTCGTCGAGGGGCGTTGGCTGCGCGTTGACGATGAACACCTTTCCGCCCCGCTGGAGCGTGAGGCGCGGCAGACCCGCCGCCGGGAAAACCGTAAGCGAGGTGCCTAGGACGAGCATCACGTCCGCCCGGATCGCCAGCTCCTGCGAGCGGACGAACGCCGTCTCCGGCAACGACTCGCCGAAGAACGTGATGTCCGGCTTGTACGCGCCCCCGCACGCGCAACGCGGCACGTAGGGATTCCCCAGCTTCTCGTTCCCGCCGTTCGCCTCGATCATCGCGCGGATCTCGTCGAACGTCTTTTCGTCGCCGCACCGGCGGCAATGGTGGAGGACGGGCGAGCCGTGCACCTCGTACACCCGCGCGGATCCGGCTTTCTGATGGAGCATGTCGATGTTCTGCGTGATGATGCCGTCGAGCTTGCCGGCGTCCTCCATCCGCTTGAGCGCCACGTGGACCGGCCCCGGAGTAAAGTCGCCCAGCCCGTAGACGAGCTCGCGGCAGCCGCGATAGTAGACCGCCGGATCGCGGTCGAACCAATCGATGTCGAAGATGCGTTCCGCGTCGGGGTTCTTGTAGAGCCCCTGCGGGCCACGAAAGTCGGGGATGCCGCAAAGCGTGCTCACGCCCGCCCCCGTCATCGCCGCCACGCATTTCGCCTCCTTCAATGCCTTGATCAACCGTTCCATCGAATCTCCTTTCACATGAAATCAGATTGTGCGCGGCAGGACGAGGCGGTGCGGACGGCGGCGCTTTTTACCCTCCGCCACCTCGGCGGACCAAGCGTCGAGGCACTCGCAGACGCGCGCCAAGGTCCGTTCGCGCAGGGCGGCGTTCTTGAGCGCGCACTCCCACACGACGATGAGGTTCCAACCGTCCTTCTGCCACTCCGCCTCGTTGCGCTTGTCGCGTTTTACGTTCCGAGACCACTTCTGCATCCAAAACGCGACGTTGCTCTTCGGCATCGTGCCGCTCGCGCAGCCGTGCCGGTGCCAGAAGCAACCGCGCACGTCAATCAGCGTCTTGGCGCGCGCCACCACGATGTCGGGACGGCCGACGAACCGCCTATCGCACGTCCGGTAACGCCACCCCGCCGCATAGATGCGCTTGCGGACGTACACCTCGGGCTTCGTGTCCCGGCCGTGGATCCGGCTCATCAGCCGGCTCCGCGCCTCGACCGTCATCCGGTCCATCACATCTCCAGGACAATCTTTTGGACGAAGGCGTCGACTTCCGGCAGAACGAGCGACTCAGCCTTGCCCGCGTCGATCGCCTGCGCGAACGTCGGGTCGATCGGCAGGCGCAGCGTTTCTGGAACGTCGAATCTGGCGGCCATCTCGTCGGCGCTGCTCGGCCCGAACACATCGTGCCGCTTGCCGCAGTCGGGGCACACGAAGTAGCTCATGTTCTCCACGAGGCCCAGCACCTTCTTCTCCATCATCTGCGCCATCTTCACGGACTTGCCGACGATCAGCTCCACGAGCTTCTGCGGCGATGAGACGATGACCACGCCGTCCACGGGCAGGCTCTGGTAGACCGTGAGCGGCACGTCGCCCGTTCCCGGCGGCATGTCCACGAACATCACGTCCAGGTCTCCCCAGTGGACGTCCGTCCAGAACTGCTTCACCGCCCCGGCGATAACCGGCCCGCGCCAGACCACGGGATCCGTCGGATCCTGCACGAGCATGTTGAGCGACATCACGCGGATGCCGCCGTCCGTCACGGTCGGCTCGATGCCGTCGTCGCCCTGGACCGTCCCGCCCGAAAGGCCGAACGACTTGGGAATCGATGGTCCGGTGATGTCGGCATCGAGGATACCGACATTCAGACCCTTCCGAGATGCCGCCACGGCGAGCATCGTCGTGACAAGGCTCTTGCCCACGCCACCCTTGCCGCTCGCGACGGCGATTACCTTCTTCACGCGCGACGCGGCGTTCAACTTCGCCGTGAAGTCGAACTTTTCCTTCCGGTCGGCGCAATCCGACCCGCAACTTGAACAATCGTGCGTACAACCTTCTGCTGCCATATCTATGCTCCTGTTGGTCGTTTTCTATTCTAGCACATCGCCCCCTCCCAACACAACCCGTGCGCGCCGCACTCGAAATGTATGCTTATGGATGTTTTTATTTTTACGAACGTTCCGATGCGCCGGACGTGATACAATCTAGGCTGATGCCACGACGGATTCCAGAAGTCTACCGGTCGTTGCCGTCTTATCCGAAGACCTCGGAGGCAACGGTCGTGAATTTGGCCGAGGACGGGATTTCCTGCATCCCCGTCCTCGGAGACACGCACTACAGCCGCTCCGGCGGCGGCACGGTGCCGCATGTCCATCCCGGCATGATCGAGATTCTCTGCTGCCGGCGCGGAGCCGACCTTTCGTTCGATTACGGAGGCACGGTCTACCCGTTCCGTCCGGGCGACGTGTTCGTGGCACAGCCTGAAGTCCCCCATTTTCTGCAACGTTACCCCAAAAGCCTCGCGATGCACTGGCTGTGGTTCAAGCTGCCGTCCGCCACGCAGACGGTTCTAGGGCTATCCGGCGCGGAGACGCGATGGCTCGTCAGCCGCCTGCGCGCGCTTCCCGCCGCGTTCGCCGCCGGCGAGCCCGTGAAGCGAGCTTTCAACCGCCTCTGGCAACTGTACCAGTCGGTCCCGCCGCGCACGGTGGAACGACGCCTCCTGCTGCGCGATGCCGCCCTTCATCTGCTGCTTCGCCTTGTGGACACCTCCCGGCATCTCCTGCGCGCCCCCGAGGACGACACCCTTGACGCCGTGATCGCCGAAATGCGCGATTCGCCGGCCGCCGACTACCCGATCGAAGTGCTGATGCGGCGCACCGCCATGTCCGCCCCCACCCTCACGGCCCTCTTCCGCCGCCGCACCGGCCTGCCGCCGCACGCCTACCTCGTGGCGTGCCGCATCGCCAAGGCGAAGGAGGCGCTTGCGAAATCGCGACAGGAAGTGTCGGCGATCGCGCGTCAGCTCGGCTTTCCCTCTTCACAGTATTTCGCCACGCAGTTCAAGCGCGAGACGGGTCTGAGCCCGCGCGACTGGCGACGGCAAAACAAACAGAGCAAAGGACAAGACGAATGAACACGAACAGACGCGATTTCATCCGCATGAGCGCCATCGCCGGCGCCACAGTGGCCCTGGCGCAGGGCGCAAACGGCCAACCGGGAGGAGCGCGCTCCTGCTCGTCCGCCGCCGCACTCCCTGTCCCGGACGGCCCCGAGTTCGCGGGCATGTCCGGCGCCTACGCCGCGCTCATCACCCCGTACAGGCCCGACGGCGCCGTGAACGAGGAGATGATCGAGAAGATCATCGAGTACGGACTCGCCAACGGCCTGACGGGATTCTACCTCACGGGATCCACGGGCGAGGGGTTCCTCCTTTCCGTGGACGAGCGCAAGCGCGTGTACGATCGCGCCGTGAAGGCCGCGCGCGGCCGCGCGAAGCTGATTGCCCACGTGGGCTGCCTCGCCACGCAGGACGCCGTCACCCTCGCCCGCCACGCCGCCAAGGTCGGAGTCGACTGGGTGTCGTCCGTCGCGCCCGTCTACTTCGGGCAGAACTTCGACGCTGCCTTCGCCCACTACAAGACCATCTCCGAGGCCACCGACCTCCCCTTCATGATCTATTCGATCGGACAGCAAATCGCCCCTGACCGCGACGTGAAGTTCTTCGAGCTGAAGAACGTCAAGGGCATGAAATACACCGGCTACGCCTACTGGACCGTCAAGGCGCTCCGCTACCGCCTGCCCAAGCCGGCGATCTTCTTCGCGGGCGCGGACGAGCAGGAACTCTGCGCGTTCGCCTACGGCGATACGTTCAGCGGCTGCATCGGCACCACGGACAACATGATTCCCGCCCACCATGCGCAGATCTGCCGCCTCGCCGCCGCCGGCAAGTTCGCCGAGGCCGCCAAGCTGATGGACGAGGTGGTGCGCTTCGTGGAACTTGTGGTAGGTGTGCCGCATGCCTCCTACTGGAAGAGCATCATGCGCTACATCGGCCTTGACTGCGGCCCCGCCCGGTCTCCGGCCGGCCAACCGCTCACCGAGGCGGAATACGCCGCCTACGCGAAGAAGCTCGACGCACTTGGAATCATCGCGCGCAATGCCGCCGTAGCGACCTGAACGCACGATGTTTCGTTTCCAATGATTTTATTTTCCCAAACATTTGCTTCCCAATGATATGGTATAGTAATAATCAGCTGCAGATGAAAGGAGAATGTCGATGAATCGCATCACACGCATCTTTTGGGCAACCCTGGCCATCGCCTGCGCGACGTTCGCCGCCGATACGGTCTACACGTGGACCGGCACGGCCGGCGACGGCAAGTGGTCCACG
>CAMNLN010000242.1 GCA_946543025.1 uncultured Verrucomicrobiota bacterium | reverse complement strand
TCGTGTTGCCGTTCAAGAAGGTCGGATCGTTGTTGCCCTTCCAGTCGAGCATCTGGAGGTTGTTCGTGATGCAGCGGAAGTCCCACGGGAAATCGCCCTTCCACAGCGTGCCGCCCGCGTTGGCCAGGTCGCCGTTGCCCACCTCGGCCGCCGTGCCCTTGTAGTGGCTCCAGCGGACCGTGTTCGCGTTGTCCCCTGCGCCGCGGTCAGCCGCGGGACGCATCTTCACGGTGTGCACGCTGAACGGCGTGTAGGTGGACGAGCCGTTCGTGTTGTAGGCCATCGTCGGCACGCCGCCGAAGTCGCCGCCGAAGTCGACCGAGACCTGGCGGAACGTATGCCAGCCGGCCGCCAGGTCGTTTGTGCCGTATCGCGTCGCGCACTTGACGCCGCCGACGGAGGAGAGGATCATCTCGCCGTCGATCTCGAGCAGGATGTAGTCGTCGCTATACCCCTTGAAGTACCACGTGCCCGCCTTCTCGGGCTCGACGTAGAACTGGCCCACGGCGTAGACGGCCTGGTGATTTCGGTTGCCGAACGGACGGTTGGCGGCGGTCGGCTTCGTGAGAAGGAACGTTTCGTCATGCGTGATCGTGCCACGCGTCGTGCCGCCGAGCGCCCGGTTGAAGCGGTTGGTGATACAGCCGACCTGGCCGAACTCGTCGCCGCCGTCGCGCGCCGTGAACACGGCGCTGCGGTTCGTGGCGATGTCCACCGTTGCCGTGGCCCCCTCGCCGAGCGCGAGGCCGCCGAGGAGCGAGGCTGCGCCTTCGAGACCGGCCGTGAAGCCGTCGCCGACGGTCCACTTGCCGCCGACCGCCCCCTGTATCTCGTTGGTGCCCACGAGCGTCGCCGCGCCGTTGAGCGTCACGTCGGCGTCGCCGTACAGCGCGGTCGTCCACGTGGCGGTCGTGCCGTCTGTCTGGTTGAGCGTCCAGCCGCCTTCGGCGCCGTCCTTGAAGCAAAGCGGGATGAAGAGCGGGATCGACCAGCTCTTCGACGCGTTGAACGTGCCGCCGCGGAAGACGATGAAGCCGTCCTCGGTATTGTCTTCGAATTCGTTCGAGACGAAGCCCGCGCCGCCGTAGTTGAACGTGCCGCCGTTCTGCCGGAAGACGCTGGAGCTGTGTCCGCCGAGGTGCGCGAAGTTCGTGACGGCGTTCGCGTGCATCAGGATCGACGCCTTGTCCACCGTCACCGCGCCGGCGTTCAGGACGAACTCCGCACGGGGGCTGGAGTAGCCGATGTAGAACGTCGTGTTGGTGAGGTTGAGCGTACCGCCGTCCACGGACAGCACGGACTTGACGTTGTCGTAGACGTTCGTCCCGCTGTCGCCGATCGCGATCTTGGAGGCGGTCAGCGTGGTACCCTCTCCGATCGACATGTTGCCGCCCTTCACGAACGCGTTGCCCCAGCCGAGGTAGAGGTTGCTGACGTCGAATGTCGAATCAAGGAACGTCGCCGTCACGCTCGCGTTGGCGAGATCCGAAATGCCGAAGTTGGCGCAGGTGACGTTCGCGCCGGAGTAGGTGCCGCTCCCGCGGAGCATCACCGTCCCGGACGACTTGCTGCCGGCGAGCGTCAAGCCGGCCATCGGCGCGCTGCCCAGGTACATCTTGCCGTCGGTCATGCCGATCGTGCCGTTGACGGTGCCGTTGTAGATGATGTCGCCGGCGGTCTGAGTGAGCGTGGCGCCGGGTGCGATCGTGATCGCGCTGTTGTTGGTCGTCACCCCGCCCCCGTCCATCGTAATCGTGTTCGCGCCCGACTCGACCCTGATGGCGAGGTTCGCCGGATAGATGAAGTTCTGGTACGAGGATATGCCGCCACCGTACATCCGGATGCCCTCGTCGATCTTCCACTTGGTGCTGTTGCCCTCGACCCGGAGCTTGGCGCCGTTCGTGACGACGATCGCCTTGAGATCCACGGTCGCGTTCACGATGCCGAAGTTCGACGTGTTCTTCACGGTGAGCGTCTTGCCCGACCCGGTGATCGAGCCCGTGCTGCGGGTATACCCAGAGACGCCGCGCACGTCGAACCGCTTCGAGCCGCCCAACGTGGCGTCGCCGTCCAGCACAATGTCGCTGAAGGTGTAGTAGGTGTTAGACGTGTCGTTTACGATCGCGCCCCGTCCGTCGGCGCCCTCGCCGGAGACGCGGACGAGCTTCTCGCGCGTCACCGCGGAGCGCGCCGCATTGGCCGGATCGCTGTTGGTGAAATTGACGTCGAGCGTGGCACCGTCCGCCACCACGATCGGCGCCGCGTCCGCCGTGCCGCCAAGGGGGCCGCTGAGATCCGCGCCCATCCTGAACACGCCGTTCGAGACGAGAAGCGGCTGCGCGTCGAGTCCGCCCGTCGCGTTGAACGTGAACGTGCCGGATCCGGTCTTGACGATCGACCCCGCGCCGCCGAGCTTGCCCGTGCCGTTCAGCGTCACGGCACCGTCCGCCGCGATGGAGACGTCGCTCGCCTCCACGTCAGCAGGAAGACTAATCGTCGCCGCATCCGCCACCGTCACCTTCGCGTAGGGCGTGAAGGCGACCTGCTCGCCCGCCGCGTTCGTCCAGGCCGCCACGGCGTCGGACCACACGGACTCGCCCGTCGGGTGCCAGAAGAGGTCCGCCGCCGCGCTGCCGCCGGCCGTCGGCGTGAAGTTGAGGTCTCCGCCCGACACGGAGAACGCGCCGGAGACGCCGGCGGGGAGGAGCGCGGTGAACTTCGCCTCGTCGCCGGCGGCCGCGCCGGAAAGGATTGGAATCGGCACGCCGTTCACGAAGGTGAAGCCCGTCATGTCGACCGTCACCGTGCCTTCTGCGGGCAGGTTGAGCGAGCCGCCGGAAACGTCGAAATACGCGTTCTGCGCCGGCTTCAGGAGCGAGCCTGCGCCGAGCGTGAGCGGGTAGGGATGGCCGACCACGACCGTGTACGCGAGCGTCGCGCCGCCGTTGACCGTCAGGGGGCCGTACCCCTGCCCTCCCGAAACCGTCACGGTCAGCGTGCCGGCCTTCACGACCGTGCCGCCGGAATGCTTCTTCTGGCGGTTCTGCATCACCATCTCGCCGACGCCCTCCTTCACGAGCTTGCCGGCATTGGGAGAGGTAAAGGTGTCGAAGGTGACGGTATGGTTTCCCGTGTCGACCGTGAAGGTGTGCGAGTTGAAGTTCAGCCCCCAGTCGTCGTCCTTCGGCGTGCCGCTGTCCGTCCGCACCGGCTCGTAGATGGTGAGGTCGTCCTTTGCCGTGAGCCGTGCGTCCGCAAACATCTTGAACGAATAGTCCTTGCGCTTCATGCCGAATCCGCCCGCGCCCACGACGAAGTTCGTGACGTAGACGTCGATCTGCCCGTATCCGGACACGTTCTTGTAGATGCCGTTCGCCTCCACGGTGCCGATATTGCCTGAGCTGGAACCGAAGTTGCGCGGCGTGCCGTTGCTGCCCACGGTGATGTCTCCGTTCGCGACGAGGCGTCCGCCCGCGAGCTTGAAGTCGAGTTTGCCGGCGATCGCGATGCTGTCGAACGTCGCGACGGCGCCCTCGTTCACCACGAGCGACAGCGGGGCGTTCGTCGTGCCCGCGAGGTTCTTGCCCGTCACCGTCGATCCATCCGCCACGACGAACGGGTATCCGTTCGGCTGTTGGGGAATCGTCCAGTTCTGCGTGAACGTGAGGTCGCCGGAGAGGACGCGGCTGGGACCCGCCAGGGCGCTGAGCGAGGCGTCGGGATAGGTCGCCGTGGCGCCGCCCGCGAACGTCGGCGGAACCACCACGTTCTGCACGAGGTACGTGCCGGCAAATGCCACCGGGCAGGCGAATGTCACCCGTGCGCCCGAATACGTGACGACCTTCGTCACCGTCAGCGTGCCCGTGCCGCCAACAGTCAAGGCGGTGTCGTTCTCGAAGAGGATCGTGTCGCCCGATCCCGGCGCGGTCGCCGGAACCGCGCCGTCCACGCGCCAGTTGCCGGGCGTCGCCCAGTCGCCGCCGCTCGCGCCCGCCCACACGTACGCGCCCGTCGTGTCGCCCTTGAGCACAAGCACCCCGCCGACCAGGGACAGCGTATGACCGGCAAGCGCGAAGCGCGCGGCGTCGGCGGCGTCCACGCCCGTCAGGAAGGCAAAGGGCGCGGACACGCCGCTCGGCATCGTCACGGTGACGGTGGCGTTCGGGGCCACCTCGACCGCGCCCACCGTCCAGGGGACGTTGCCCATAGCGAGCGTCGCGCCGTTTTCGATGTAGAGCGTGCCGGGGCCGTCCACCTGGTTGGAAACCGTCACGCCGCCGGCGATCTCGAAGCGCGCGCCTTCCGACACGGTCACGGCACCCGTGCTGAGCTGACCATTCGCCGCGAGGCGCAGCGTACCCTCGTCAATGCGCGTGCCGCCCGCATACGTCTTCTTGTAGCCGGACTGGCCGTTGAAGGTGTCCGTCATCACGAGCGTGCCCGCGCCCGTCTTGCGGATGGCGCCGGTGCCCGCAACGCCGCAACCGCACGTCACCGTCTTGCCCGCCGGCACGTTGAACGTCAGCGTGATTCCCGCAGAGATGTTGGGACCCCAGTCATGCGGACCTGAGGAACGGAACGGGCCGAGGACGTCGAAGTTGTCGGTTGCCGTGACGGTGGTGTTCACGTCAACGCGCAGGTAATAGTCCTGCGTCACGCAGCCGAAACCGCCCGCGCCGACGATTAGGTTGGGGATGAGAAACGAACCGATGGCGCCACCCGCCTTCGCGATGCGCCGCGCCTTGACCGTACCGACGTTTCCGCTGCGGCCGAACCGGACAACGGTTGAAGCACTCCCTGCCGTCGTCTTCACGATCATGTCCTCGCGGACCTCCAGGTAGCCGTTGATGTCGATGTCGCCGATGTCCAGACCGTTCGTGACGCTGGTGAAGTAGGCACTTCCGCCCTGCTCTACGCGCAGGATGCGCCCCTGGTCTTTCTGCGTGCCGGTGAAGCGCTGGCCGTGCACGACGGCGCCCGCAGCGACGATCCACGGGTAGTCGCCTACGTTGTTGACCGTCCAGTCCGCCGTGAACGTGAAGTCGCCGTCGAGCGTGCGCGTCCGGTCCGTGCTGCTGGCCGTGCGCAGCGCGTTGTCGGGGTACGTGGCCGTGGCGCCGCCGGGGAACTTCACCGGCCCGTTCTGCGTCACGTAGTAGGTGCCGGAGAACTGCACGGGGCAGGAAAACGTCACCGTACCCGCACCCGTGTTCGCGATCCGCGTGACGGCAAGCGCGGCCGAGCCGCCGACCGTCAGCGCCGTCGCGCTGCTGAATTCGATGTTGTCGGCGGATGTCGGCGCCGTCGCCGCCGCCGCGCCTCCCACGAGCCAGTTGCCGGGAACCGCCCAGTCGCCGCCGCTCGCGCCGTTCCACGTGTACGTGCCGGCAAAGACCGCGCACGCGGCCATGACAACGCCCAAACAGGCTATCTTTTTCATCTATCTGCGCTCCTTCTTATCGGCGCGCACCGCTTGCGCGGCGCGCAGACCCTGCCTGACTACAATCGTACGTTTGGCTATCATATCACACTCCAGCCTTT
>CAMNLN010000241.1 GCA_946543025.1 uncultured Verrucomicrobiota bacterium | reverse complement strand
TGCCGCCGATGGTGTCGGGATGCACGCCGAAGTTGACGATGGCGATGTCGGGCGCGCCCGCGCGGCGGAAGCGGATGAGCTGCAGCGTCTCGTCGGGGGTGCCGAGCGGCTCCTTCACGTCGGGGTTCGTGATTCCGGGGTTGGTGCGGACGGAACCGTTCTTCATCCGGTAGCGGCGGATGAACGAGACGTTGCGGCAGACGGTCTTGGCCACGCAGATCCGCGCCGGGGCCATGTCGGCAAGCGCGAGCCGTCCGGCGTCGGACAGCTTGGCGACGAATGCGTCCGCATAGAGCGACACGAGCCGGTTCTCCTCTTTCGAGAAGCTGGACCTCGGTCCGGAGGCGGGCCCGGTGTGGGTATGCGTCGCATGGATGTAGATCCGTTCGCGCGGGACGCCCGTCGCCGCCGTGATGGCGGGCGTGGCCTTCGCGCAAAAGGCTTTGCCCAGCCCCAAGCTGCTGACGCAGTAGACGAGCGCGTTGTTCGTGCCGTCCGAGACCGCGACACAGTCGACGTAGAGCTGGTCCAGCACCCCGTCGGCAACGCGGTGGTGGAAATAGCCGACGAGCGGTATCCCGAGCGGGGGCGTGACGTCCATCCGCGCAAAACCGGCCTTGAACTCCGCGAACGCCGTCCCCGCACCGAGGGCGAGAACCAGCATGATCGTTCTTTTCATTGCGTACATTTCCTTTCGGCGAGATTTTTCTGGACACGGCGATTATACACGATTCGGCATGATCGCACAACGCGAATCCGGTCTCCGCCACCGCGCGATCCGTTCGCCCCTGCCCGCGCGGCGACTTGCCGCCGGGCGGCGTATTTGCTACGCTATTTGCCATGAAGAAACTGCATATCCTGACAGGCGTGGCGGCATGCGCCGCGTCGCTTTTCGCCGCCACGCCGAAAATCATCTTCGACACCGACATGGTCGAGGACTACGACGACGTGGGGGCGATGGCCGTCCTCCACGCGCTTGCCGACGAGGGGAAGTGCGAGATACTCGCCATCTCCACCTGCACGCGCGACAACTCGTCCGTCGCCGCCGTGGAGGTCCTCAACGCCTTCTACGGCCGTCCCGAGATTCCCGTGGGCTGCGCCAAGGAGCTGGGCGTGATCGGCACGCCGCGCGGCGACGCCGCGCGCAAGGGCCACCAGAAGTTCGTCCGCCTCGCCGCCGCCTACCCGGAATGGGTAAAGCACCCCAACTCCAACGACGCGCCGGACGCGAACAAGGTCTACCGCAAGGCCCTCGCCGCCGCTCCCGACAAGAGCGTGACGTTCGTCTCGGTGGGTTTCATCACGAACATGCGCCGCCTGCTGGAAACGAAAGGAGACGAGTTCTCGCCCCTCGACGGGCGCGCGCTCGTGGAAAAGAAGGTCGTGCGCTGGTACGCCATGGCCTGCAAGCATCCCAAGGGGCGCGAGTACAACTCGAAGTGGGACGCCGCCTCGTCGCGAATCGCCTTCGCGAGCTGGCCCACGCCGATCGTGTTTTCCGACTTCGACCTCGGCCGCAACATCTACAGCGGGCGTACCGTCGCCGAGCGGGAGTACGCCTACCGCAATCCAGTGAAAGACATCTTCTCCTGGTCGCTGCCCTCGCGCGAGAAGGTGCGCGCGGGGAAGGCCGAGGAGAAGTCAGAGGAAGGCCGCTGCTCGTGGGACGAGGTGACCGTGTTCGCGGCCGTCCACGCCATCGGCCGCTACTTCGACGTGGAGCGCGGCACGTTCCGCATGGTCGGCGACACGGGCGACGACGAGTGGCTTCCCGACGAAAAGAGTTCCAGCTGCCGTCTGCTCCTGGCCGAGGGACGCGAGCGCTACAACTACCCCGGCTGGGCCATCGGCCGGCTCATCGACGAACTTATCGCGCGCGAACCGAAGTGCCGGCGCACGGACGAGGCGATCGCCTCCTTCCGCCGCTCGAAGCTGGAGACGACGCCCACCGGCGTGCGCCTCCTGCGCGACGGCAAGCTGCTGTGGAACTTCGAGATCGACACGCCCGAGGGCCGCCCCTTCTTCCACCCGCTCAACCTGCCATCCGGCAAGCCGCTCACGGACATCCGACCGAAAGATCACGTCTGGCACCTCGGATGGTGGTTCTCATGGAAGTTCATCAACGGCATCAACTACTGGGAACCCGCCGACGCGAAGCGCGCGGGCGTAGAGCCGGAGGGACGTACGCGCGTGACGAAGAAGTCGATCTCCCGCGACGGCCTCGATTGCGTCGTGAGGCTGAGCCTCGACTACGGCCCGCGCGCCGAAAAGAATCCGGTGCTGACGGAAGAGCGCACGATCGAGATCGACCCGCCCGACCCGAACGGCGGCTACACGATCAACGTCCGCCACCGCTTCACGGCACGGCAGGACGTGACGCTCGACCGTACGCCGCCGCACGGCAGCACGGCAAAGGGCAAGTGGGGCGGCGGCTATGCCGGGCCGACCCTGCGCCTGACGAAATCCGCCGCCGATTCGTTCGCCGTACGCGGCTTTGCGGGCGGCACGACGCCCGCGGCCGTAACGGGCGCCGAGACGAAGTTTCTCGACCTCGCCGATCCCGTCACGGGAGAGGGCCTGACGTTCACGCAGGTTGCCGCCCCCGCCACGGCGCGTTTCTACGTGTGGCCGGACAAGCGGGTGGTCAACCCCTCGCCGATCTACGTCGGCCCGCTCTCGCTCAAAAAGGGCGAAACGCTTGAACTCGCCTACCGACTTGCCGTCCATGCCGACCGTCGCGTGCAAGGCTCGCTCTCCGACCGACCGCAGGAGAAGATGGATCGCGGCCTCGTCGCGTCCGTCACGCCCAACGGCACCTACGTCTCGTGGCGGCTCCTCGAGAACGACCCCACGGACGTCGGCTTCGACCTCTGGCGACGCATCGGCGGCCGCACGGAGAAGGTCAACGCCGCGCCGATCGTCCAGACGAGCGATTTCTTCTTGCCCGGCTACACGGACAGGACGGCCGAGTACTCCGTCGACGGCACGCATTTCACGCCCGTGCGCGGCGAGGAGGTCGACGGGGCCACGTGCGTGCGCATTCCGCTCGCCGACACGAACGCGACCGTCTCGGCGGTGGCCGTGGGCGACCTCGACGGCGACGGCGCGTACGACTTTGTCGTCAAGACGCCCGCCGGCGGCACCGACCCCTGGGACCTCGTCTGGAAGCCCGCGAAAGACACGCACAAGCTTGAGGCGTACTCCTCCACGGGCCGATTCCTCTGGCGGCGCGACCTCGGATGGAACGTCGAGATGGGCATCTGGTACTCGCCGTTCATCGTGGCCGACCTCGACGGCGACGGCAAGGCCGAGGTCGTCGCCAAGACCGCGCCGCTCGCGCCCGACTTCCGCGATCCGGACGGACGCGTCCAGCGCGGCCCGGAATACCTCACGGTCATCGACGGCCTCACCGGCCGCGACGTCTGCTCCGTGCCGTGGATTTCGCGCACCGCGCCCGACCACGTGGACGACTACAACCACTTCGCCTCCCGCAACCAGATCGCGCTCGCGCATCTCGACGGCAAGACGCCGTGCGTCATCATGGAGCGCGGCACCTACGGCAAGATGATCGTGGACGCCTACCGCCTGCGCGACCGCAAGCTCGAGCGCGTCTGGCGCTGGAACAACGAGTTCCTCTCGCGCCGTCTGCGCGGACAGGGCGACCACGCCTGCCTGTGCGAGGACGTGGACGGCGACGGGTTCGACGAGGTGCTGATCGGCTCGCTCGTCCTCGACCACGACGGCACGGTGCTCTGGTGTAACGGGCGCGGCCACTCCGACGCGCACTACTACGGCGACATCGACCCCGTGCGCCCCGGCATGGAACTCGCCTTCATCTACGAGACGCGCCAGCCGAAAGGCGGCGGCTTGCTCATGACGGATCCCGTCACAGGCGGCGAGATCTGGAAGCTTCCCGTTCCGACGCGCCACGTCCACGGCGGCGGCCTTTGCGCCGACGTCGATCCGGCGCACCACGGTCTGGAGTTCTACGGGCAGGAGGTCGACCAGGCCGGCAGCAACGCGAAGAACACCCATCCGCAGAGCGACAACCGCTGGCTCTACGCGGCGGACGGCACCCTTCTCTGCTCCTACACGAACTGCTTCCGCTACGGCAACTCGCGTCCCAACCTCTACTGGGACGGGGATCTCCAGCGCGAGATCTTCGCGGGACGGATCAAGGATCACGACGGCTCAAGCGTGACCCCGAACGTGCCGTCCCCGCGCCTCGTGGCCGACCTCTTCGGCGACTGGCGCGAGGAGTTCGTCACCGGGCACACGGGCGAGATCCGCATCTACGTGACGGACATCCCCGCGATGGACCGCCGCGTGACGCTCATGCGCGACCCGGCCTACCGTTCGCGCATCACGATGGCGACCTCCGGCTACAACCAGCAGCCGATCCTCACCTACGTGCCCTCCGCCCAGGCGCCGAACGTCTCGCTCCGCGTCGCGCAAAATTTCCGCTCCTGCCAGCTGGACGTGGTCGCGCCGCTCGACAAGCCGCTCAAGGGCACGCTGACGTTCGACGGCCTGCCGGAGAACTGGCGGGTGGATTTGCCGCCGCAAGCGATCGACCTGCCGCCGGGCGGACGCTGGACGCGTACGCTGAAATTCCAGCGGCCTCCGTACCCCAAGGGCCGCTACGACTTCCGCGTGACGCTCGCGCGCCCCGGCGCCGCGCCGCTCGTGCTGCGCCATTCGGCGTGCCCGTAAGCCGGCTTGCCGGACTATTTCCGCGTGACGGTCTGGCCGTCCTTGGAATCCTTCACGGCCCAGCCGGCCGCCGCGAGCTCGTCGCGCAGGCGGTCGCTCTCCGCCCAATTCCTCGCCTTGCGGGCTTCGGCGCGCTGGTCCAGCAGGGCTTGTATCTCGGCCGGGACCTCGGCCTTCTCGGCCTTGCCGAAGAAGATGACGCCCAGCACCTCGTCCATGCGGCGGAAGACGGACAGCACCGGCCCGCCGCCGTGCGCGTTCGTCTCGCGCACCAGGCCGAACAGCGCCGCGAACGCCTTGGGGAGGTTGAGGTCGTCGTTGACGGCGGCGGCGAACTCGTCCAGGAACTTCGTCGCCCACTCCGGCGCGTCGCCCTCGGTGGCCGTCTCCACGCAGCGGTCGATGCGCTCGAGCGACTTGCGGGCGTCCTCCAGCGCGCTGAACGCGAAGTTGAGCCCCTGCCGGTAGTGCGCGTTGATGAGCACGTAGCGGATCTCGCGCCCGCTCCAGCCCTTCTCCAGCAGGTCGCGCAGCGTGAAGAAGTTGCCGAGGCTCTTGGACATCTTCTCGCCGTTCACGCGCAGGTGCGCGCAGTGCATCCACGTGTTGACGAACGGCTTGCCCGTGGCGGCCTCCGCCTGGGCGATCTCGTTCTCGTGGTGCGGGAAGAGGTTGTCGATGCCGCCCGTGTGCAGGTCGAACGTCTCGCCGAGGTACTTCATCGACATCGCGGAGCACTCGATGTGCCAGCCCGGGCGGCCGCGTCCCCACGGCGAGTCCCAGCCCACCGGCCCGTCGCTCGCCTCCCACGCCTTCCAGAGCGCGAAGTCGCCCACGTTCTCCTTGTCGTACTCGTC
>CAMNLN010000240.1 GCA_946543025.1 uncultured Verrucomicrobiota bacterium | reverse complement strand
GTCGGTCATGGCCGTTGACGAGACGGCGGGAGCAGGGATATAATTCATTTAAAACAGATCTCAAACTAAGGATGAACAGATGAATGGACAAGGTATGGCGCGGGATTGGTGCTTGGCTGCGGCCGTCGGCATCTGCTGCCTGGCGGCTGGAATCCTTGTGGCGGACGCAGTGCCACGGAAGCGGCTGGTCGGGCACGGATGGGACCTGCTCGGCGTCTCGCCGACGGAGGTCGCCCGCCATGCCGACGCGCTGGCGAAGACGGGGCTGGACGGCATTTCGCTTTCGCTTCGCGCGAAGCTCCCGGACGGGCGAAAGCTGTCGTTCTCCTCGATCCTGACGGATCCGCCGTGGACGCGGGAGGCGTTCACCGACCAGATTGCCGCCTTGCGGACGCTGCACGGCAAGCCGGGGCTTTCCCATTGCTTCCTAAGCGCCTTTTGGACGCCCGCGCGGCGGCTTGCGTGGGACGATGACGAGGCGTGGGCGCGTGCCATCGGCAACATGAAGGTGCTGGCGGAGATTGCGCACGACGCAAAGATCGAGGGACTCCTAATCGATCCCGAGGACTATTCGTCGTCGAAGCAGTTCAGGCATCAGGCGGCAGACGGCGACTTCGAGTCGACTTGCCGCCTGGCTCGGAAGCGCGGCGGGGCGTTCATTGACGCCGTGGCGGCGGCGCATCCGCAGGCGAAGCTGCTGTTCTTCTGGTTGCTCTCCCTCTCGTACCAGGACTTCTCGTCGACATCCGACCCGCAGCAGGCGCTGAGGTCGCGCCGCGACCTGTGGCCGGCGTTCGTCAACGGGATGCTGGACAGGCTGCCGCCGACGATGAAGCTGATCGACGGTGACGAGCGCGCCTACCGCTACGAGGCGTCGCGGCGCGACTTCTACGTGGCGGCATGGCAGCAGAAGCACGGCATGCTGCCCGTGGTGGACGAGAAGAACAGGGATCGTTTCCTCCTCAACGTCTGCACGGGGTCCGGACATTATCTCGACAGCTACGTCAATCCGACGAACAGTCCCTGGTATCTCGGTCCTGTGGACGGGTCGCGTCTGAACCACTTCGAGCAGAACATCCTCCAGGCGGTCGCCTGCGCGGAGGATACGGTGTGGGTGTACGGCGAGAAATGCGCGTGGATCAAATGGCGCGGCGTCGCCAACGCCAGGTGGGACGGCGACAAGAGGGCCTACCAGACGTGGGAAGAGGCGTTGCCCGGCATTTCCAGCCTGCTGGAGCGCGCGCGCGATCCGCAGGGATGGATGAGGCGGAAACTTCGGGAGAAGGAGCGGTCAGGGAGTCTTGTCGATTTGACGGGGAACAGCGACTGCGTCTACCAAAAGCCTCTGGCGCCCGGGATGTTCCATGCGGGGAAGGTGCCCAAGCCGTTCGGCACGTGGCAGGACGACAAAAAGGCGAAGGGGGTGTTCGGCGTGGATACCGGGACAGGCGTGGGCGATTCGAGTTCGCTCTGCATCAAGGGAAGCGGCAACGGCTGCTTTGTTTATTCTTCTTCACCGGTCAAGCCGGGAGACGTATTCCTCGTGCGGTTTTGTACGAAGGGTTCTGCGGCGTCGGTATCCGTCTACTGGAAGCGGAACGGCGCGTGGGACTGGTCGATACCCGGCTGCTTCCCGACGATCGACGCGCCGGACGCCGCCGGGTGGAGCCGCGGTGAGCTGTTCGTGCGGGTGCCTCCGAAGGCCGACTCGTTCGCGCTCCTGTTGGGCGCGAAGCAGCGCGCGGATGAACAGATTTGGTACGACCGCGTGACCGTGTGGCCGCTGGATTGACAACTAGGCCATTTGCGCGGGAGGGGCGCGCTCCTGCGCGGCCGCGCGTAGACCAAGAGCCAGACCTTGGCATGAAATGCGATATGGAATTATCGGTCACTGTAATGCGGGGGAATAGTTTAATCATGCAGAACGTGGATTGACAAGCGTTCGGGACATCTTCAAATCTTCTCCTGAACGTTCCACACGGCCAAAATCTACCCTTCTGTTGAGTGGTCGAATACAAAACATGACCGAATGAAATTTAAAATATGACCTTATCGGCTTGTGGCAAAGGCTTGGATGTGATATGATAGCCATATGTAAAATTTTAAAGGTTAAAGTCTGCGTGACGCGAAAGCGGTGCGCGCTGAAGGAAGGAAGCGCAGAGAGATGAGAAGAATTGCCTTTTTGGCGTGTGTGGCGGCGGTCTCTGTCCTCCCGGTGCGGTCGCAACAAGTGGCGACCCCCTCGGCAGTGTCGGTGGGGTTTCGCGAGCGAGGGAAGGTGGATGTGGTGGCGGACGCGACCGTCACGCAGGACGCGCCCGTCTGGGTGTCGCACGAGGGCGAGCTGGACAAGGTGGGCGGCGGCGACTGGGTATTGCCGCCGGCCATGGTGCTTTCGCCTGGCAAGACGGAGATCACCGTTCGCGACGGGAGCGTGACGGTTCCTGCCGAGGCGGGGACTACGCCGACATTGACAGAACCGACCGATATCCTGAACAGGGCGGTGTTTTGGGCGGACGCCACGCGGAACGTCGTCGTCTCCAACGGCGAGGACGGCGTGGACTACGTACTCGCGTGGAAGGATGCGCGCGAGACGAAGTCCGCCGTGCCGTTCGACTATCCGCGCGCCGTAGCCAAGTACACGGTCACGAACCTGCCGCCGCAGGTGCGGCAGAACGCCGCCGGGCAGGACATGGTCTATTTCGGCGGCTACCGTTCCGGCCGCTGGATGGGTTTCACCGCACAAGACTCGGAGACCGCCATCTGGACAACGCCGCCCATCCTCCACTCGTTCATCGTCTATAGGGCCGTCGCCAGCTTCTGGTACCTGATGGGCATGCACGCCGAAGCGGCGTCGCAGACCTACCATCCCGAAAACTCCCAAGCTGCGTTGGGGGCGTGCTACACGACTGCCAACATCGCCACGAGCCGGGCGAACCTTGGCGCGCGCGTGTATCTGGACGGCACGTACATCGATGCGACGGAGACGAAGGTACAGGCAGGCTGCAAGCTGCTGGAACACGATTTCCGCGGTCTCCCCGGCATGGCGAATACGTTCGCCAGCGGCTACTTCACGAGTCCGAGCCGACAGGGCGGCGACGATCTCTGCGAGGTGGTGGTGTTCACGAACCGCCTGACGGAGGCCGAACGCCTTCGGGTGGAGTCGTGGCTGATGCAGAAGTGGGGGCTAGCGCCCTCAGCTTCTGCGCTTTCCTTCGCCGTGGCGCGCGGGGCGTCCGTGAACTTCCAGGGCACCGCGCCCGCGCTGGCGGGCGAAGGGCGGGCCGTCAAGAAGGGCGACGGCGCGGGCGTCTTCCCCGACATGGGCGCGCAGCAGTCGTTTGCGGGTACGCTGGCGGTGGAGGCCGGCAGCGTGTCGCTGCGCGACGAGGTGTCCGTGGAGGCCGCCGCCGGGCAGCGTCTCCATACGGGCCGGATCGCGGACGGTGATCATCTCACGGTGTACTCCGATGCGGGAATCGGCACGATCGCCAAGTCCGGCGCGGGCGGCCTACGGCTGGAATCCGTCCCGGACGACGTGAAGAAGCTCGACGTGCAGAGCGGCGTGCTGACGCTCGCTGCGTCGGCGCGCGGGACGACCGTGGCCCCCGGCTCCGGCGACGCCTCCATCCAGGACGGAAGTTTTGAGACATACACGAGCCTGGGCTTTGACACAGCCAGGGAAACGGCCAAGACCGTGTGCGGCTGGACGTATGGACGAGTTCCCGAGGACACGGTCTCCGATTCCTACGCGCTCATCTGGAATGCCAAGAATGGAAACAATCCATGGACCCTGCCGCGGCTTTCGGCAGACGGGAACTGTGTGATGATTTTCCGCTACAACAGTTACGCCTACACGGAAGTGACGATTCCCCAGGACGGCACGTACGAGTTGTCGTTCGCGATCATGAGGCGGAACAACGGCTATAATCCCTATCTCGACGTGTATTTCGGTCCAGACGCGGACACTCTGGCCAAGGTCACGCGCGCGACGGCGTTGCCCGGGGCGTTTGAGTACGAGTCCGTCACGTTGCCGGACGTGAAGGCGGGAACGCACCGTCTTGAGTTCCGCTCGGTCGGAGCGGACAAGAACTACTCGCCGATTCTGGACGACGTGAAGATGCGGCTCGTGTCGCGTCCGGCCAAGGCTTTCCTCATCCCGAACGGCGGATTCGAGGAAATCGAGAAGATACCCGTCTCCTACAGTACGCTAGCCAGCAAAATCATCACCGACAACGTGCCAAGGGGATGGAGCCTGACGACCTCTCCGCGCATCGGACTGGCGCTTCCGGGCACGACGAACGTCTATGGCGTCGCCTACCAGCGGGCGGCCGACCTGCGCGAGGGCCGCATACAGCTGTTCATGGCATCGACGGGCACGGTCGCGACCGCCACGTTCAAGCCGACGCGCACGGGGACGTTCCGGCTCCAGGCGGACGCCGGACGGTGGGGGTACTGGAACAACTACTATTACGACGGCATCGACGTCGTTGGTACGCCGTGCATCCATACGGCCATCCAGATCGGCGACGCCGCCCCGATCGCGCTGGGCCGTCTGTCGCGCCTATACCAGCGCATGGAGACGCTGACCTGGCCGACGGCATTCACGATCACGGACACGAACGCGACGGTGACGCTCACCGTATCCAACTCGGTTCACAACGGTGCGGCGATGCTGGACAATTTCGCGTTCCTGCCCTATCAGGACGAGGCTGAACTTGTCACGGACGGCGGTTTCGAGGCGAACGGCACTTGGACGCTCGAGGCGCCGGAAAATGACACGTCCAACACCAGCTACAGCTACTGTGCCGCCAGACGGCAAGCTTACTCGGGCGATCCTCAGTATTACGGCTATGCGCGATATGAAGGCGATTACCGGCTTCGGCTGACGGACCGCGGGTTCGCCACGCAGGAGATCGCGTTTCCGGCGGCAGGACGGTATCGTCTGAGGTTCCACGTGTCCGAGCGGACGGATTCGCGCTACACGCCGGAACACAAGGGGCTATGCCCGTACCGCGCGTGGATCGCGCGCGACGGCGTGACGAACGTGATCGGGCGCTCGACGGCGAGTACGTCGAACTACGTGGCGCACACGTGGCGGTTCACCGTACCGGACGCCTCGGCGCCGTGGACGTTCGGGTTCGAGGCCGTGAACGAGGTGTCGTCGTCGAACAAGGATCGAACCGCGTTCATCGACGGCGTCTCGATCATGAAGGACGAAACGGACGAGGAGGAGACGCCGAACCTGCCGGAGAAGCTGGAGGTTTCCGTGGCGGCGGGCGCGGAGCTGCGCCTGGATTTCACGGGCACGAAACGCATCGACCGCCTGTCGTTGGGCGGCAGGTCGGTGTCTGGCATCGTCTCGGCCGCTACGCACCCGGACTACATCACCGGCGACGGCGCGTTCGAAATCCTCCCGAAGGGTACGATGCTGCTCTTCCGCTAGGCCATTTGTGCGGTCGCGCGATCCATGCGACCTGGAGGGTCTGAAGCGCGTAGCGGGTTCTTCATCTACGGCGGCAGCGTGACGGGGAAGGGCTGGTTGTCGCGCGCGAAGTGGACGTTGCACGAGGCGAAC
>CAMNLN010000239.1 GCA_946543025.1 uncultured Verrucomicrobiota bacterium | reverse complement strand
GAGCCGCCGCCCGTCGTTGTTCCTCCGCCCAAGCCTGCACCGGAACCTTCGCCCGCGCCCGAACCAGTCCCCGAGCCGATTCCCAAGCCGCCTCCCGTCGTCGTTCAGCCGCCCGTGCCCAAGCCTGCGCCGGAACCTCCGCCCGCGCCCGAACCTCTCCCCGAACCGATTTCCGAGCCGCCGCCCGTCGTTCGCGGCCTCGAGCTCTTTGAGGCGGCCGCTCCGCGCGCGCCCCAGCCGGCACAGCCCGCTCCTTCGGCCGAGCAGCCCTCTACGGCCAACGTCGCCGACATCTTTTCGGGATCGCCTTATCTCTCGACCGAATCCTCCTATGGCGGGGAAGGTCCGTCCGCCGCGGACCGTTTTCGGAAAAGCCTCTCCAGCGTCTCGCATGGCGTCATCCAGTCCGTTCGCGACATCCCGCGCAGCGTCTGGCGCATTGCCATCTTGGCGATCGCCTCGCTCGCCCTGCTGGCGCTTCTGGCCTGGGGTTGCGTCAAGCTCTATCAGGCCACCAGCATCGCCCCCATCCAGCAGCCACAAGCCGTCAACGCTCCGCACGACCCGAAGCCCTCCAAGGATGCCAAGGACATCAAGGACGCCAAGGCTGCCAAGGGTATCGAAAGCGCCAAGGACGCGAAAGGAAAGGAAGCCAAGACACCTAAGAATGCCAAGCCTACACAGACCCCTCCGCCTTCGGGCAAGCCAACCGCGACGCCCGCGAAACGGGCACCTCTTCGTTCCACCGGACAGAAGGTTCCCCCTCTCTACGCCGATTAGCGCCTGTCTGCCATGAAATGTGAAATCTGCCATGAGGCCGATGCTGCCGCCGTCATCAACATAAAGAAGGACGGCGAAGAGAAGGAATTGTTCGTCTGCAAGTCCTGTGCGGCGAAGGCCAAGCATCCGGCAAAAAAGAAGCCCGCGCCGAAGGATGACGACGTCCTTGCGTTCGGAGGCGACGACGAGCCGCCCGAGTTCGTCAAGAACCTCGTCGAGGCGACGCTCGGCTTCATGAAGGGCGTCGCGGAAAGCGGACACCGTACGCGCTCGAAGTGCCCCGCCTGCAAGACGACCTGGGAACAGATCAAAAAATCCGGACGCATTGGCTGTCCGA
This sequence comes from uncultured Verrucomicrobiota bacterium, assembly GCA_946543025.1. GTDB lineage: Bacteria > Verrucomicrobiota > Kiritimatiellia > RFP12 > UBA1067 > RUG572. The sequence continues at coordinate 4,492 of CAMNLN010000239.1, read as the reverse complement.
CTTGCTGGCAGACATTTGCGAAATCCATCCGCGAGACTTTCATCGCCGGCGAATACGGCCCCAAGCACGTGGGGGCGATGCCGGCCACCGTCACCGGCGAGGCCTCGCGCGCGTATCTCGAACGCAAGCTGAAGGCCGCCGTCGCCCGCGAGGACTTCAAGCAAGCCGCCGCGCTCAAGCGTCTCATCGACTCCCTCGGAAAGAAAAACGAGACATGAGCGCCCGCCGCAGTTTCCGTCCCCCCTTCCTGCCTGACGACGTCGTTGCCGGCGGATCGATTTGCCTCTACCGCAACGACCAAGGCCGTCCTTTCGGGGACGAAGACCAGCACATGCTCACGGAGACATGGCATCTGCCGCCCGACATACCCGACGCCTACACGCGTCTGGAGGCGGCCGAGCGTCGGCTCGCCGCCGACCATGCGTTCGCCTGGCATCCCGAGTTCGGCTATCTCTCCCCTTTCCCCGAGCACTGCGGCACCGGCCTTCACGTGTGGGCCGAGTTCCATCTGGAAGGCCTCCATCTCATCGGCGACCTCTCACCCGTCCGCGCCGGCCTTGAAGCTGTGCGGATGACAGTCCAGGGGATCGATGCCGACGGCTTGCGCAGCGTCGGCCATGTCTTTCGCGTCTGGAACGCCGCCACGCTCGGCCTCCCCGAACGCAAGCTCGTCCGCCGCGTCATGCGCGTGTTCGAAGATCTTGTGCAGCAGGAAATCTACGCGCGGCAGATGCTTGTGGAGGATAGTCCCCGCATCCTCGAGGATTCCGTCATGCGTGCGCTGGCCATCCTTCGTTCAGCCCGCCTTCTCTCCCCATGGGAACTGTTCGACCTGCTCTCCCCCATCCGCCTCGCTGCCAACATGGGGCGCCTGACCGGCATCTCGCGCGAAGAGGTCATCTCCCTCATGGCCGCCCAGGCGAAGAAGCCTGACCTTCCTCCGCCCGAGACGGTCGCCGACGAGCGCAAGCGCGACAACCGCGATGCAGCCCTCGCCGACCGTACCAACAAGCGTTTCGCCCATGTCGAGTTCACCTTCTAGGAGACGAATCTACGCCATGAAAACCAGAAAATTCCTCGTCGCGCTCGGCTCGCTTTCCGTCGCGAGCTGCCTTGCCGCCTTGATGGACAAGGCAACGCCCGAATCGCAGGGCGTCCCCTCCGCCGCCATCGTCCGCTGGATCGACGCCTGCGAGCGCGAGATCGGCCCCGACAATTCCCTTCACGGCTTCGTGATCGTCCGTCACGGCAAGGTGATCGCTGAAGGCACCTGGGCGCCCTACGACACGCTGAACCGCCCTCACATGCTCTACTCCCACTCGAAAAGCTTCACCTCGACGGCCATCGGCTTCCTCGTGGACGAGGGCAAGCTCGACCTCGACGCGCGCGTTCTCTCCTTCTTCCCCGACAAGGCGCCCCGGGACCCCTCCGCCAACCTCCGCGCCCTGCGTGTGCGCGACCTCCTCACGATGAACGTGGGCGCGAGCTACACGGACGCCGAGCGCAAAGATATCGCAGGCGACTGGGTGAAGGCGTTCCTCGCCAACGACATCGAGAATGAGCCGGGCACCGTCTTCAGGTACGACTCCGGCGCCACCCACATGCTCGCCGCCATCGCCGAACGCGTGACCGGCACGAAGCTGATGGACTTCCTCAAGGCCCGCCTCTTCGACCCGATCGGCATGACCAGTCCCTGGTCCACCGTCTCGCCCACCGGCGTCGCCTGCGGCGGCTGGGGCATGAACATGACCACGCGCGACCTCGCTCGCTTCGGCCAGCTCTACCTTGACCAAGGCATGTGGGAGGGCAAGCGCATCCTCTCGCGCGAGTGGATTGCGCTCGCCACCGCGCGTCAGACCTGGTCCGGCGCGATCGCCGTCACCGGCGAGGACGGCAGCGACTGGCACCAGGGCTACGGGTTCCAGTTCTGGCGTTGCCGGCACAATGCCTTCCGCGCCGACGGCGCGGCCGGCCAGTACACGATCGTCATGCCCGAGCAGGACGCCGTCGTCTCCATCCACGCCGGCCTCCGCGACATGCAGCAGGAGATCAACCTCGTTTGGGAACACCTTCTGCCCGCTTTCGGCCCGAATCCTCTCCCCGACGACAACGCCGCGCAACAGAAGCTCGCCACCCGTTGCGCGGCCTTGAAGCTACCCGTCCAGACCGGCACAGCCCCCGCATCCGAACTTCCGATCTCCGCCGTGCGCGTTTCGCACAACCCGCTGAACTTCACGGCTGCGACGCTGGAGAAGTCGGATCTGGGCTGGTCGCTCGTCCGGACGGACGGCGTGCGTCTCAAGATCGGCGACGGCACGTGGGCCGTCACCGAACATGTCTTCTCGAAGTCGAACGTCGAGGCGCTCTTCGCCCTCGTCGGCACGCGTGACGTGGCGGCGTCTGGCGCGTGGACCGCGCCTGGCGTCCTCACCGTTCGCTGGCACCTCCTCGGAGCGCCCCAGCACGGCACGTTCACCGTCGCCGTCCCCTCCGCCAAGCCCAAGATGGTGGCGCACGCGGGTGCGGGCGACCTCACGATGCCGCCCGCCTCGCGTCCCGCCTATTCGAACGCGATCGCCACGGCCTGCGACATCGTGAAGCTCGACCTGCAGTTTACAAAGGACAAGCAGATCGTCATGGGACACGACCCCGACCTCGCGCGCGTCATGGGCTGGCATGCGAAAATCTCATCCCTCTCCTACGCGGAAATCTACGACAAGGGCCGTTTTCTCCAGCACGGCAAGCCCGGCGAGGAGCGGATCGTGCGTCTTCCCGAAGCGCTCGCCGTCGTCAAGACCGCACCGGAATTCTGGCTGGACTTCAAGCATTTCACGCCGGAGATGGCGGAGCAAGTCCTCGCCGAGGTGAAAAAGGCCGGCATCGCGCAGGAGCGCCTGATGGTCGCCACCTTCACCAAGCCCGCGCTCGCGTATTTCCGCGACCGACATCCCGCGATCCGTCGCGTGGGCCATGTCAGCGTCACCTCTCTCACCAACGGCACCTGGACGACCACCGCGGCGCCGAAGAAGACGTTCGCCGACCGGCGCGCCGTGATGGACGCCGTGCTGCGCTACCGCGACGAGCTAAAGCTTTTCGGCGTCAACATGCCGGTCGTCTCCAACCAGACTCGCCCCGAAGACGTCGCATATCTCCGGCAAAACGGCCTCTGGGTCTCGCTCTGGTTCGTACAGAACGAGGCGAAGGCGGAAACCTACCGCGACGCGCACCCTGACGCCTTCGTGACAGATCATGTCACCAAGGCGCGCCACGGCCTGAAGCCTCATGTCAAATGATCCATATTCTTGCATCCGGCCATCTGCCTTGACGGGTGAAGCCGCTTGCGACAGTCTAGTCAAAACGTCAAAGAAAAGGTAATTCCAATGAAACGAATCATGTTTGCGTTGTTGGCAACGGGCGTTCTCTGCGCCACCGCAGCGGAAGTGAAGGTCGACTTCGCCAAGGCCGTCGGCCCGGTAAAACCCGTCAACGGCGTCGGACAGCCGCCGCTTGTCGGCAAGCTGGCGGACTATCCGATGTTCCACTACCTTAAGGAGGCCGGAATCCCCTACTCGCGCCTGCACGACGTCGGCGGCTGGCTCGGCGGCGGCCTGTTCGTGGACATCCCAGTCATCTTCCCGAACTTCGACGCCGACGAGAACGACCCGAAGAGCTACCGCTTCGCCTACACGGACTCCCTTCTGAAGGCGCTCGCGAAGTATGACGTGGAGCCGTTCTTCCGCCTCGGCGTGACGATCGAGAACTTCGTCTCGCGCGGCTACCCGCCCATGAACATCCACCCGCCCAAGGACTTCGCGAAGTGGGGCCGCATCTGCGAACATGTGATCCGCCACTATACCGAGGGCTGGGCCGACGGCTTCAAGATGAAGATCACCTACTGGGAGATCTGGAACGAGCCGGAGAACCATCCTGAGGACGACCGCAACCCGATGTTCAAAGGCCCCTTCACCGAGTACATCCGCCTCTACGGCACCGTCGCCCCCTACCTGAAGGCGAAGTTCCCGCACATCAAGATCGGCGCATACGGCAGCTGCGGCTACTATGCGGGCGTCGGCTCGGACAATGTCCCCGCCGCCAACTCCACGCCGCGCACGCAATATTTCGTGGATTGTTCCCACAAGTTCCTCGCGGCCGTACGCGACAACAAGTGGCCGCTCGACTTCTTCTCCTACCACTCCTATTCGGTCCCCACGGAGGCGATGCGCCAGGTGCGCTTCGCGGACGAGCACCTCAACCAGTACGGCTTCACCGCCGCCACGTGCGAGCGCGTCTTCAACGAGTGGCTCCCCTACGTGAAACACGAGAACCTCGGCTCCGCCCTCCAGGCGGCCGGCGTCGCCGCCGAGCTGCTTGCCCTCCAGAACGGCCCGTGCGACGTGGCCTGCATCTACGACGCGCGCTGCGGCGTGGGCAACTACTCGCCCCTCTTCAACCCGCTCACCTACAAGCCGCACAAGGCGTACTACGCCTTCAC
>CAMNLN010000238.1 GCA_946543025.1 uncultured Verrucomicrobiota bacterium | reverse complement strand
GTAGACGATGGAGACGGGAGTCGTCATCATCGGGACGGGACTGATCGCCCGCTTCCACGCGGAGGCGGTGGCGGCCATCCCCGGATTGAAGGTCGTGGCCAAGTGCCGCCGCACGGACGACTGGGACGCCGCGCTCGCGCAGCCGGGCGTGGGGCTTTGCCTCGTGGCGAACGCGAGCGGCGCGCACGACGAGGCGGTCTTCGCCGCCGCGCGGCACGGTGTGCCGGTACTCGTGGAGAAGCCGATCGCCATCACCACGGCGCGCACGGACGCGATGATCGCCGCGTGCGAGAATGCCGGCGTACCGCTCGGCTGCATCTTCCAGACGCGGTGGAGCGACGATTTCGCGCGTCTGCGCGCAACTGTCGATTCGGGCGAGCTGGGCCGCATCACCTACGCCGCCGTGCACGTGCCGTGGTGGCGGGACGACGCCTATTACACGGGGTCCGACTGGCACGGCACGAAGGCGATGGACGGCGGCGGCGCGCTCATCAACCAGGCGATCCACATGGTGGACTGGCTGACGGCGCTGATGCCGCCCGTGACGGACGTGAAGGCGTTCACGGCCACGCTCGCGCATCCGATGGAGACGGAGGATACCGTGTCGGCGGCGCTCCGCTTCGAGGGCGGCGCGCTCGGCGGCGTGTATGCCACCACGGCGAGTTTCCCCGGACGCGGCAAGCGCATCGAAATCACTGGCACGAAGGGGACGATCGTGGTGGAAGACCCGCAACACGGCTCGTCCAACGCGGGCGCGATCCCTACCGAACAGCACCGCAAGTGCATCGAGGCGTTCATGGCGTCCGTGCGCGGCGGCGCGCCGTACCCGATTGACGGGCGCGAGGCGCGCAAGCCCGTCGACCTCATCGAGCGCATCTACCGCGACGCGGCTACGGCCGGGTGACGCGGTCGAGCCAGAGGAGGTCCTCCGGCGAGAGGTCGTAGATCGCCGAGGTGCGGTACACGCCGCCCCAGGCCGTGCAGAGGTCGTTCAAGTGGCCACGCTTGCGCTCGCCCGTGCGGTACTTGCTCCAGTATGTCTGGAAATAGGCCTCGTTTTTCGCGCCCGGCGGACGCTCGAGCGCGTGCCAGATCTTGCGCTTTTCGGAAGGAAAACCCTGTGTGCCGTTCCGCCAGATGAGCGCCGCCACGTCGCGCCAAAGCGTGTTGCCGTCCAGCCGCGAGAGGGTGACGAGGTCGGCCACCAGCACGCAGCCGTAGTCGTCGAGCGCGGGGTGCTCCGTGCCGACGATGGTGGAGCCGGCCGGCTTCCAGTTGTACTTCGCGAAGTCGGTCTCGGGGCCGTAGACGCCGTTGTGGCAGTAGAGCCAGGAGAGGAAGTACCAGCCGGCCTTCTGGGCGAGCTTGCGGTACCATTGTTCGCCCGTGCCCTCGGCCATGACGACGGCGGCGGTGAAGAAGGGGTGGATGCCCTCGCGGTCGATGCTGGAGCAGTCCATCGCGCCGCCCTTGCACTCGAAGTGGTTGATGTCGTTCGTATAATAGTAGATGAAGGCCTTGCGGATGGCCTCCTTGACACGCTCGCTGCGAGTGAGCTGCCAGTAGCGGGCGAGGCCCATCAGCACGTAGCCGCCGCAGTCGCCGCCCCATTCGATCACCTTGCCGTCCGCGATCTGCCACTTCGAGCCGAGGTTGCCGTCGCGTCGCTGGACGCGCAGGATCGCGTTGGCCTGGCGCTTCGCCGCCGCCTCGAACTCGGCGAAGGGCATGTTGTGCGCCCGGAGAAGGACGCACAGGCGCGAGAGCTCGGCGAGCGCCCAGCCCACCTCCGAGGCGTCTTTCCACTTGAGCGTCTTCCACTTGGAGCCGAAGTGCCCGCTCGGCTGCTGGCGCACGCGGATCCAGCTGCGGAACACGTCGAGGCCGAAGTCGACGTCCTTTTGGCTGTTGTTGCGCAGCCCGTATTCCGCGGAGAGGCGCGCCAGCTGAAAGCTCTGCGCGGAAAATCCGATGCCGCTGCCGGCGCCGTAGAGGTACTCGCCGGGCTTGAGCCTCTTGCTCTTCTCCAGCTCGTCGTTCTCCCAGTAGTTCTTCGAGGGATCCTTCTCGATGTCCTCGATCGTGAGGTCCTTCGGCGCGCGCTTGCGGTAGTTGCCGAGGAGAAGCGTCATGTCCACGAGGTAGGGCATGTACCAGGAGCCGTTCTCGTCGCGGCGGCGGCTCCAGTCCTGGAACGCCTTGTCGAGACGCAGCACCTCGGCGAGCGGGAGCTGGGAGGGGACGTCGGGCTTGAGCAGGCGCCATGCGACGGGAAAGACGGCCGCGAAGCCGTAGTCGGGCCACGGCGGCCGGCCCGCGCAGGCGAACGCCCGGGCCGTGAATGTCTCGCCCGGCTTGAGGGTGAGATACGTGTCGCGCCGCGCGGTGAAGGTGCGCTTGTTGGAGTAGGAGACGGGCGCTTCGGTGACGGGCCAGAGGATGCGGTGGCGGAAGGATCCGTCCGCATTCCGCACCATCGAGCAGGAACTCACGTGCGAGGCGGCGTCCGTCGCGGACGCGAAGAGGGCGAAAACCTCGTTCGTGTTCTCGGAGACGGTGCAGGAGGGGATGCTGCAGCGGTCGTAGGAGAAGACCCACGGCTCGCCGTCCTTCTCCCAGCCCGTGGGGACGTCGAGCGAGGCGAGGCGCTTGTCGTTGCCCTGCATGGCCTTCACGAACTCGTTGCCGTTGTAGAGGACGCCGGGGATCAGGTAGCGCGTGGCGACGAAGCCGGGCTCGGCCTCGAGGACGAGCTTGAAGGTGACGTTCGTGGCGGCGGCGTTCATCGCCGTCACGGCGATGTTCCACTCGCCGCCCGCGCGCACGGGCTTGACGGCGGCGGCGAGGCCGTCCGTCGCCGGAATGGTCCAGGCCGTGAAGGTGGCGTCCGCCTGCGCGCAGGCAATCTGCAGCGCGACGGCCGCAATGAACATCGGTTTAACGTGCGTTCGGTTTTTCATGTCTTTCTTCTCGTTTCGGCTGCATTATATCATGCCAGGCGTTTTTCCGCTTGCGGGAAAACGCCGGAATTTGATATGTTATCGCCAAATACGATTGCATTCAGGTTTGGTCGCCGCGCCGCGCAAGCGGTGCGCGCCGAAGAAAGGAACGCTGATGATGAGGAGCATGAAGGTTTTGCTGGCGGGCGCGGCGGCGTGCCTCGCGTGGACGGCGCATGGCGCCTTCCAGTCGGTGACGGTCGCCTCGGGCGATTCGGTCACGATCGGGGTCGACGTGAAGAACGAGACCGATAGCGAGCTTGTCGCCGAGGCCGGCTCGACGGTCGTCCTGCCGGCGCCTGAAGCCCCCAACTGCTGGGTGTTCACCCGCCTGTACCTGACCGGCTCCGGCACGGTGACGCTCGTCGCGCCGGAGGGCGACTTCTCCGCGTGGAACGTCGTATTCGCCGACGGCATCGCCGCCGCGAGCGACGCCGTGACGCTGCATGTGGGCGTCGAGGGCGTGACAAGCCTGAAGGTGGGGCGGAGCCGGAACGCCGAGACGGATCTCAACTACGCTCCCGTCGACATCTCCAACGTCACCTTCGCGAACCCGAACGGCACGTTCGGCCTGCGCGAATGGGTGACGGCCCGCAAGCTCCCGCCCGCGTTCGATACGACGACGCTCAAAGGAATCGCCCTCCAGGGGACGAACCCGCTGCATCTGACCGACACGCTGCATCTGACCACGTACGACGTGGTAGCCCTGACGGTGGACTGCATACCCGAAAGCTGCACGGTCACGGTCGATCCGGGGCGGACGTTCGCCGTCAAGCCATGTACCTATCACGACAACGGCCAGAACTACGCCTACAAGTGGTTCTGGAGCGGACAGGTGAACTGGTCGGGCAAGTACCCTGTCGTCCTGGGCGGCAAGGGCGCACGTGTCCACTGCCGGAACAACCAAACGTTGCGCCTCGTCGCGAACATCTCCGGCCTTGGCGAGATCGTGTTCCGGCCGGACGGCGCCGATATGATTGACAGCTACTTCCGTGGAATCACCTACAAGGCCAGCCGGACGACGCCGGTCGTCGTGCCGATCGGTTCCGCCGCGGAACCGGAACCGTCCACAAGCTGGCAGGCCAAGGTCGCCAACTGGTTCGACGCGTCGGACACGGATTCGCTTATCAAGTTGGACTATGCGCCAGTTCCGAGCGATTTATCAAACTCCTACACGAACGACTATCCGTTGTTGGTGGGCTGGAAGGACAAGGTGACCGGTACGAGAGGAACCTATCTTTTTAACCGGAGGTTTATCGCGTTGGCAGATCCCGCGAGCGACTATGTGGTTCAGGTGCTTCCCTACGTAGTGACGGGGGGACTCAATGGAAAGAGCTACGTTTCGATGGGTGGCTACGGGAACAAGGTGTCAAAGCCATACGGGAAGGGAACGAACGTCGCAGAGGCGCGCCGCCTCCAATTCCACTCGGCCAGCACAACCGTCACCGGGCACGGCAAGCCGACAGGAGGAGATTACGAAGACAAGACCTATCCGTACTGCATCATGGTATTCGGCTCGCAGGAAGGCGGCGGCAAGGCCATCCTTAATGACAAGTCTGTAACCGGCTATGGCAACATGGCGCGCGGCGCGAGCACTATCGCTAATGACTGGTTCGCATACGCAGGTTATTCCATTCTGGTGGACGGTCTGCCGTCAGACAAGGCCACTGAAAGGAAAAAGCCGAACGGCGGCTGGCAGATCTTGTCGGTCGACATGACGGCTACGAACACGGTGCTGATCGGCCTCAGCGGGCACCAAGGCGGCAACTATGGCGGCATGAGCTACGCCGAAGTGATCTTTTTCCGCGAAGTGCCGACGGCGGCGGAGCGTTTCGCGTGCGAACTGTACCTGGCGAAGAAGTGGGGGCTTGAGAAGTCCTATTCGCAGTGGGACAGAGGCTACACGGAACTTTCCGGCGCGGGTACGCTCACGCTGGGCAACACTGGCTGGACCACCCATGAAGACGTGGCGGAAGTGACGGTGGCGGGCAACTTCGCGGGAACGATCGAGGTGCCGGCCGGCAAGACGCTCGTCCTCGCCGACCGCCCCGCGCCGCCCTCCGCCTACGACGTGCCGCAGCAGGGGAACCTCGTCGCGTGGTTCGACCCGAGCCTCGACGGCGCAATCGACTTCCATCAACATCCGAACGCCGCGGCCGGCGTCGCACGCCTCTACTCGCGCACGGCGCACGGCGTGGACAAGGCGGACGGCGCGTACTGGATGGGCATGAACGCGGCGGCGACGGACGAATCGCCGACGGGAATCGCCAACTGCTACGGTCGCTATCCGTTCCTCGTCGAGACGTCCTGCCTGGGCGCGTTCGGCGCGGGCGCGCCGATGAAGTGGATGGACTTCACGCAAAACGCGCCGAATGACGGAAGCAGCAACACGTTGCGCTCGCATCGGCTTCCGTTGACGGGGACTGAAATCTCGGATGCGACCGCGACGCCGATGACGTTCCGTTCGCTCTTCATGGCGCTCGACACGTCGGAGGGCGGCGGCAACCCCGTGGGCGACAACGTGTCGTTCAACCAGCAGATCAAGGCACGCGCGAGCTACGGCAGCGACTGGACGAAGCCAATCTGGGGCTCCGGCACGGCGGCGATGGCGCACACGTGGCTGGACACGGCCGAGGTGAACGGCACGACGGCGGGCTA
>CAMNLN010000237.1 GCA_946543025.1 uncultured Verrucomicrobiota bacterium | reverse complement strand
TGGACACCCAGCTCATCCAGTTGCCCGCCACGCGCCCCATCGCCGCCATCGTGCCGGTGGAGAGGCAGTTGAACGCGAGCTTCACGGCCAGGTGCTTCCAGATTTCGAGCGGCGAGTCCGCGATCGGCATCTTCACCCAGATTCCGTCCGTAGGTTCCGGGCCGATGTGAAAGTCGACGTGTTCCGGCCAGGCGGCGGCGAGCTTCTTCGCCGCCGCCACGAAATCCTTCGGCCGATCGCCGACGGTCAGCATCACGGCGGCGGCGCGCTCGTAGCCCTTGATGCGCTCCGGCGCAGGCTCGTTGCCGATCATGTAGGTGACGAGGTCGGAATACTTGATGAGCGGCGGCGAATCGATGAACCGCTGCGGCATCTTGAGCGAGCGGGCGTCCTCGGAGGTGAACTCCAGGCAGCGCGGATGGCGGCGCATCATCTCGTTCCAGCATTCGACCGTGGGATGGAGCGGGTTCTTGACGAACGCCCAGCTCTGCGCGAGATGCTTGTCGCGGCTCGAGCGGAGCGGCGGCAGCATGAACGTGGGCGAACGCTCCGTGTTGTCCGTGAAGAGGTCGAGCATGCACTTGTCGGCGAGGTACGTGATGCGCCCGTGCTGTTCGTACACGCCCTTCTCGAACTCGATCGCCTTCACGAGGCCGGCGCGCCCGCCGGGCGACTCGAGTCCCGCGAGCAACGCCTCGAACGCGACGGTGTAGTCTTTTGCCGTCTCCTTGGCGAAGCGCGGCAGCACGCGGCAGAGCGCGGCCTCGAGCGCGCACGAGCCGAGCAGCTGCTCGGAGCTGGTGGCCTGCATCCGCGTGGAGCCGGCGAGCGACATGGAGCCGCAGTAGATGTCGAGCACCGTCACCTTCGGGTTGTCGATCGCCTCGCGGCAGCGGTCGAGGTGCGCGCGCAGGAGGTCGGCGGGGTTGTTGAAGACGAGAAAGCACTTCGCCCCGTGCTCGGCGGCGTACTGGAGCGTGCCCAGCACGGACGACGTCTCGCCGCCTTCGGTGATCGCGACGAACGTATCGCCCTCGCCCACGTTGAGCGCCGCGGCCTGGCGGCGGCCGCCTTCGGCGAAGTCCTCGAAGAACTCCACGCTCCTGATGAGCGCGAAGTCGCCGCCCGTCATGATCGAGGCCGACCGGTCCGCGAGCGCCCGTTCCTCCGGCGTCAGCTCCGCCGCGCGGCGGTGAAAGAAGTCGCGCCACATGGACTCCAGCAGGATCGAGAGCCGTCCCGTCGCGCCGCACCCGGAGAAGATGATCCGTCCCTTCGGTGCCTTGAGCGTCTCCACCATCGACGCGACGAGCTTCTCGAACCTCTCGCCCGCGAACACGTGCCGCATCGTGATGGGGATCTGCCGGTCGCCGCGCTGGAGGCACTGCACGCCCGCGAGCGTGGAGCGCTTGAAGTCCTCCTCCAGCGTCGCCGTGATCGGGTTCGACTGCTCCGTGGGGATGAAGCCCAGGTGGAACTGCTTTTCGTTGTCGATGAAGTCCCTCGCCTTGGCCTTGGCCGACTCCGAGCACTCGAAGGCGGAAAGGACGCCCACGATCGCGGACGCGAGGATAGACAGGTTGATTTTCATGCTCATGGCCAGTTTCCTTTTTCCAATGTCTCAATTATAGTCATTTTTGCCCCGCGTGGCAACTGCGCGACACGGCCAGACGCCCTCTCGCAGGATATCCGGACAGACCGCAAAGCGGCATCCGTCGTCCAAACATGCCGCGTCATTCCGCCGCACGGAAGGCGTTCGCGGCGCGGATGGATTGTTCGCGCGCGGCCTCGGCGGCCGCCTTGTCCTTTCCCACGCGGTAGGCGAGCGGACGATCCAGCGGACCGATGACCGTGTTGCCCACGATGCGGTATGAATCCGGCAGGTCGGCAAGGCCGCCCGACTTGAAGATGAGCGCACCGCGCGAGTTCACGAACATGTTGTCTTTGACGAGAATATCGCAAACGTCCGTTTCCATGGCGTACATCAAAAGCGGCGTGGCGTTGGCCTTGTCGGGACGCACGTCGTACGCCCAGCCGCGCGCGGTGTCGACGCATCGGTTGCGCAGGAAAGTGCAGCCCTTCATGCCGATTCCGGGGCGGCACTTGGTGGTCCACAGCTCGTAGCACTGCGTGCAGCGCGTGAACGTGCAGTCGGTGACGTGGGTGTTCTCCCACGAGCGGGACGGACTGCCGCCCTGCATGGTGAAGCCCACGTCGTAGATGTCCGCGAACGCGCAGCGGCAAACCTGCACGTGGCTGGCCCCGGCCCAGCACTCCACGCCGTTTCCGTAGCGCGTCACGCCGTTGCCGTAGCCGCCCAGATGCGAGCCGCCGATCTCGTAGAAACCGCAGTCGAAGAAGCGCACGTCGAATCCCACGCCGTTGGAACCGTGCCCGCCCGTGCCGCGCACGACCACGTCGCGCACCTCCATGTGGTTCCTGAACGGAATCACGCCCAGGTTGGGGGCGATGCGGATGTCCTTGGCCATGCGGGCCGGATTGTCCGCGCTCCACACGGTGAGGAAGCGGTGGTCGTCCATGAAGTCCCATTGCTGCGCGAGCGGACGCCCGTTCTTTGCGAAGAACTTGCGCCCGAAGATGCGTCCGTCCACCTTCAGGAAGCCCACGTTGCCGTCCTTCGTCATGCGGTTGCCGCCGAACGTCGAGTCGTCGGCGAGGTCGATGCGCCAGAGGTTGTTGGTGCCGGTGAAGGTCCAGGCGGACGGATCGGCCTTTGCGATCTTGTAGGCGCAGATCTCGGGTGCCGCACCTTCGCCGTAAGCGGAAAGCACGGTGGGGTGCGCCGCGTCAGGTCCGGACTTGAGGTCGACCTTCCCGTAGAACACGTCGCCGCGCCGCAGGCGCGCCTCGCCGCCGGCAGGAAGGTCGCCGCCAAGCTTTTCCAGCGTCCGCCAGGCCGTAGCGGGCGTCAGGCCGTCCGCCGCGTCGTCGCCGGCGTTCGAGAAGTAGCGTACGCCCGACGCCTTTTCGCCCTGCCACGTGGAAAGATCTTTGTAGAACCGCGAGTAGACCCGGTGCCCCATGCCGATGCCATGGATGATCTTCTTGTCCTTGGAAGGAATGAGGTTGTAGGCGGCATAGACGCCCGCCGGCGCGCAGACGCAGTCCGCGAACCCCACGACTACGCGCACGGGGCAGGTGATGCGCGCGGCGAAGTTGACGCCGTCGAAGTACGGAGCGTTCTTCTCGGCGGCGGCGCGGTTCTCGGGCTTCTGGGCCTCGATGATGCGCGGCCAGCCGCTCTGACGGTCCTCGTGGCGCGAACCGAGCAGGTCGGTGATCGCCGGCACGAAGATGCAGCTCCTCGTGAAGCGTCCGTTGAGGCCCGTGAGCATGAGGCCGAAGCCGCCGCCCTGCGACGTGCCGGAGTAGGTGAAGTTGCGTCGATCGACCTGCGGCTGTCGCCACAGCCAGCTGACGGCGCGGTTGATGCCGAGAAGCGAGGCGTAATAGAAGTAGTCCTCGCGCGAGAGGTGGATGCCGGCCTGGCAGTAGCGCGCCACGCCGCGCGGGGCGGCGAACTTCTCGTCCTGCGCCTTGTAGGCGGCCTGGCGTTCGGCGTCCGTATCGGGCTGGGGATAGGAGTGGACGTTCATCGTGAGCGTGATCTCGGAATCCGAGACGGCCGTGCCCTTCGCGCCGATGCCGGCGCCGGGCACGTTCACGCGCACGGGAAACGGCCCCCTCCCGGTTGGCATGTTGAGCCAGCCCCACACGCGCCGCCCGCCATGCGAAGCGAAGCTGATGCGGTAGTACGTATGGCCGGCCGTGCTCGAGGCGTCGATCTTCTCAAGCTTCGCGTCCTCGGGCACCGTCTCGTCCAGCTTCCTCACGGCGTCCGCCCAGAACGAATCGAAGTCCGCCGGGTTCTCCGCGCCTGGACGGATCTTCTCGGGCTCGTAGGCGACGCCCCAGTGGAAAGCCCCCTGCCCGGCCGTCTTCGGCAGCGTGAACGCCTTCGCGTCGGCCCTGATAGAAAGTCGCATGAAGCCCGGCATGTCCTTCGCGGCGGCGATGGTGAACGGATTGCCCTGCGCAAGGTCTGCCGTCTTTTCGGCCAAGACACGTGCGCCGAAATTGTCGAGCGTCGCCGTAAACGTCCCCGCCGGCAGTTTCTTCCCCTTCGAATCGACGACGGTGACGGTGAACGTTGCCGTCTCGCCGCACCGGTAGAGGCAGTCGGCATGGTCGGTCTCAACCTTGAAATCCACGGATACGGCGGCCGACACGGCAAGCGCAGCCGCGACAGCGAATACAGAAAGGATTCTTTTCATGGCTTGTCCGTACAGGTGGGATGCGCGGCCGTTCGACGTTCGGCAACCGGCAACCCGGCACCTTGACTCTTTATTGGCTATTGGCTTCTTAACTTTCAATCCCCAGCCGACGCTCGATGTCCTCGATCGTGCCGCCCTTCGTCTCGGGCATGAAGAAGATCGCCCAAAGGACCTGAACGAGCATCATGAACGCGAAGAACCCGAACGCCCAGGTGCCGGCGCGCTCCGCCACGACGGGAAACGCCCACGAGATGACCGTGCACATGAACCAGTGCGTGAAGCAGCCGAGGGCCTGTCCCTTCGCGCGCACCGCGTTCGGGAACACCTCGCTGATGTACACCCAGATCACGGCGCCCGACGAGCAGGCGAAGAACGCGATGAAGCCGAGGATGCCGATCACGGCGAGCGTGGCGTTGCACTTGTCGCCCAGCGAAAGCTGCCACGCCACGAGCGAGTGCATGAGGATCATGAGCGACGCGCCGCCGATGATCATCACGCGGCGGCCGAACTTGTCGATGATGAAGAACGCAAGGATCGTGAAGGTCAGGTTCACCGTCCCCACGCCCATCGTGCCGGCGAGCGAGGCCATCTCGCTGCCCTTGCCGAAGATCATGTCGAAGATGCGGGGCGCATAGTAGTTGATGGCGTTGATGCCGCTCACCTGGTTGAAGAACGCGATGAAGAACGCGAGCAGGATCGGCTTGAGGTACCGCCGCTGGAAGAGGCGCGCCGAGGCGCCTGCGGCCACCTCGCGCAAGGACTCCTCGATCTCGACCATCGTCCTGGGCACGTCGGGATAGCCCACGGAGGAGAGGACGCCCTCCGCCTCGTCCTTGCGCCCCACGCGCACGAGCCAGCGCGGCGATTCGGGGATCGTCAGCAAGAGCGCCATGAAGAGGATGATCGGCAGGCATTCCATGCCCAGCATCACGCGCCACTTCACCATTTCCGTCGTCATCGGGTTCGAGGCGAACATGCCCGCGAGCCACTGGCACATTCCGTGGAACCAGCCGCCGTCCACCGCCATCCAGCGCGCGACGAAATAGTTGGAGACGTACGAGATGAGGATGCCGAAGACGATGTTCAGCTGGTTCGTCGCCACGAGGCGTCCGCGCAGGTGGCCGGGCGAAATCTCCACGATGTAGAGCGGCACCACCACGCTCACGCCGCCGATGGCGAGACCTCCGATGAAGCGGAACCAGCCGAGCGCATGCGGCCCGACCGCCTTGCTGACCGGCGTGAACGCGCACCCGACGGCCGAGACGAGGAAGAGCGTCCCCATCAGCCAGAGCGTCGGGCGGCGGCCCCCCCTGTCGGACGGCGCGCCCGCCGTGAACACGCCGATGACCGTACCGATCAAGGC
>CAMNLN010000236.1 GCA_946543025.1 uncultured Verrucomicrobiota bacterium | reverse complement strand
ATCGCCCACCAACTTTTCCAGAACGAAGAAGGGCCGGTCGCAAGACCGGCCTTTTTCTGTTGTCCGAGTCCGTCAGGGGGTCGCGGGGGCATCCGCCGCATGAACGCCGTCAACAACGGCCCCACGAAGCCCCGGAGCGACCAGACGAAGGGAAACTTCGACGAGTACGCGGCGCTCAAGATCCCGTACGCCCGCATCCACGACGCGAGCCACTGCTCGACGTACGGCGGACCACACTGCGTGGACATCTCGGCCGTCTTCCCGAACTTCGACGCGGACGAGAACGACCCGAGGAGCTACGACTTCGCGCTCACGGACGAGTATCTCTCCACCATGCGCGCCGCCGGCACGGAGCCGTACTACCGCCTCGGGCAGTCCATCGAGCACTGGATCAAGAAGTACGGCGTGAACCCGCCCAAGGATTTCGGAAAGTGGGCGCGCATCTGCGAGCACGTCGTGCGCCACTACAACGAAGGCTGGGCCGACGGCTTCAGGTGGAACCTCAAGTACTGGGAGATCTGGTGCGAGCCGGACGGCAACAAGCCCGCGAAGGACGGGCGCCTTGGACCTACGTGGACCGGCACGAACGAACAGTTCCTGGAACTGTACAAGGTCACGTCGCGCCACCTGCGCGCCTGCTTCGGCGACACGATCAGGATCGGCGGCCCGGGCTTCTGCTGGTGGGGCGCATGGAAGGACCAGTTCCTCCCGTACTGCGCCGCGAACGGACTGCCGCTCGACTTCTACTCCTGGCACTGCTACTTCCGCGACGTGGCGAAGGTGGCGGAGGCCGCGCGCAACGCGCGCAAGCTGCTGGACGACAACGGCTTCACGAAGACGGAGAGCCACATGAACGAGTGGAACTACGTGCGCAGCTGGTCGGAAGGCTGGGTGTATTCGCTCGAGTGCGAGATGGGGCGGCTGAGCGAGAAGGGCGCCGCGGCCGAGGCCGCCGTCATGATCGCCTGCCAGGACGCGCCCGTCGACATGATCATGTTCTACGACGCGCGCGTGATCGGCGGCATGAACAACCTCTTCGACACGCACACCCTCCGCCCGATGCGCGGCTACCACCCGTTCCTCGCGTGGCGTCGCCTCGCGGACCTCGGCACGCAGGTGAAGGCGACGGTGGACGCGAAGGACCTCAAGGCTCCGCAGCTCTACGCCTGCGCCGCGCGGAACAAGGCCGGGAAGCTGGCGCTCCTCGTCGCGCGCTTCACGGACGACAACAACGTGGTCGAGACGCGCCGCGTGAACATCGTCGCGCCGCGCGGCTGCGCGTCCGCCCGCTGCCACCTCACGGACGCCGTCCGCTTCTACACGGAGACGCCGCTCGTCCCCGGGCCGAACGGCACGGGCATCGTCAAGATGGAGCCGAACTCCTTCGCGTTCATCGAGTTCGACTGAGAACGGGAAGCCGATCCTCTCGGCGGCACGGACTTGCCAATCCAAAGGAAACCAGCAATGAAATACGCGCACGCGTCGGGCGGTCGTCCATTTGATAGGCGGCCGGGGATGTGGTATCATATCGGCGTTTTTCGTGGCGGGGGCGTGTGCCTCTGAACGGAAAGCGAGGCAAAAGACATGGCGAAGTCCATACATGACGGAAAGCGGAAAGCGGTCGGGACCGTTGCCCACAAGGCGAGGGCGAGGCGCTCTGCATATGTGATGAAGCCGGAGTACCTTGCGGAGATCGAACGCTTCCGGCTGATGGACGATGACTTTATGTCAAAGTGCCTTGAGCACGCGCCTGAATGCATCGAACTGATTTTGCAAATCATCCTCGGCAAGAAGGATCTGAAGGTCGTCAAGGCGCAGATTGAGTATCCGATCAAGAGCCTGCAGGGGCGCGGCGTTCGGTTCGACGTGTTCGCCCGGGATTCCAAGGGCAGGGCGTACGACATCGAGCTCCAGCGTGCCGACAAAGGCGCTGAGCCGAAACGGGCGCGCTACAATTCCGCGCTGATGGATGCGAACGCGTTGAAGTCCGGCGAAGATGTCGGCAAGCTGCGCGACACGTACGTCATCTTCATCACCGAGAACGACGTGATGGGAGATGGACAGGAATTGTACTCGTATCTTCGGATGGAAGAGCACAGTGGCAAACGGCTTTGTGACGGAACGCACGTCATCTACGTGAACGGCGCAACACGGAGCAAAACCGAGATCGGCAAGTTGGTACACGATTTGCTGTGCCGCGATGCGGCGGAGATGTACTTCGACGTTCTCAGAAAGAGAGTAAATCAAAATTCAAGAAATCAGAGGAAGGGAGGCACTACATGTGCGAAGCAATGGAAAGAATCGAGGCGCGCGGCGAGGCGCGCGGCGAGGCGCGCGGCAAGCGCGAGACGATGCTCGCGACGGCGAAACGGATGTTGGAGGACGGCATTCTTGCGCTGAAGGATGTCGCAAGATATTCCGGTCTGTCGCTCGCGCAGGTCAAGAAGCTCCAGGCGTCGATGGCGTGAGGGACGCGATGCCCCATAATTGCGGAAATTGCCAATATTTGCGGGGGGGCGCACTACGAGGCCCGTAGCGAAAGGACCGCGCGTGGCGCGGCTGTATGGAGAGCCGCCATCTTGGTGGCGACAGTTCAGTGGAAGCGACGCTCTCGTCGCTTCCCTTGTGTTCGTATTGGAAGCGGCAGGAGCGCCGCTTCCCCGAGTTTTGCATCCAACCCAAAGGAGAACCAACAATGATACCAACCCCATTGGGGAAGCGGCACTCTTGCCGCTTCGCCCACGCCGTGCTACTAATGGAGGCTGCGCTCTCGCCGCTTTGCGCCGCCGACAACTCGATCTACTATCGTTGGCGCGGGACGCAGGAGAATCCCGTGTGGAGCACGTCCGTCGCGAACTGGTACAATCCCAACTCGGGCTCGATGGAAGCTTGGACGAGCGGCAGCCGCGCCTATCTTGATCCGGCGCCTTCAGGTGTCACGACCGACATCACGGTCGACGACGTCGGCGTGGTCGTGGGCATCTACCAGGAACCTCAGGGAGGCGTCTACACCTTCAGGGGCGGGCCGATCTATGCAGACCCCACCTTGTCCATTGAGAAAACAGCCAGCGCCGTGTTCTACAACCAGGTCATGGCGACGAATCTCTACTTGGAGGGAAGCCTGACCGTTGGCGCCGGAGGAGACGTGTGGGTGGCGTCGTACATACCGACCGGAGCCAACGCGTCGTTCGTGGACAACTCCGTCTTGACGGTATCCACCGGCGGCGTTCTCCGCGTGGCGGCGTTCGACACGAGCGCGATTGCCAGCAAGTACTCGACGCTCCTGGTGGACGGCGGCAGCGTGTCGCACTACGAACAGTCCGTGCGCATCTTCGGCAACAGCCATCTGAAGGTCGGTCGGGGCGGCCTTCGCTGGCGGCCGTATGCGGAGCGAGACCACTACGTGCCCGGCCCGGTGGAGAGCGCGTGCGAGGACGACGGCGGCGTGGTCTTCGAGCAGCACGGGCTGGCCCATGTCGTCCGCAAGGGCTGGTATTCGTCCGAGCCGGTGAATACGCACCGGGGCGGCAACTGGATACGTACGACCGGGAACGTGAACTTCGGGGCGGACCGCAACTTCGGTGCGATCCCGGAGTCTCCGACGAACAACATCTTCGCCGAGGCGGGCGGAAACCTCGTAGCCGAAAACAAGATCGACCTCCACGAGAACAGGAACATCCTGATCGGCGCCGGCGTGACGATCCGCTTTTCCGCGAACTCCAACGCCGGCGACGCGAACAGCTGGATCATACACGGCACGTTTTCATGCGCGGACGCGAAAGGGACGCTCCAGACGGTCAAGGGGTCGAACGGCTCGGCGCCGATCATCCTGGCGCCTCCGGAGGGGCGCACGAACGTCATCAGGCGCCTTCTGGCCTACGCGCCGCGCACGATCGTCGCGAGCGGCGTGACGGAGGTGGGCGGCGCATCGTTCTCCGGGGTGAACGACAATGCGAGCCTGAACGTGGGTCCTGGCTGGCATCTGATGGTCACGGGAGGGGTCCTGAAGGTGGCCGGCAACCCCCACTGCTGCAACAACGGGCGTCTGACGGTCTCGGGCGGGCTGGCCGACTTCTCGAACGCGAACGTGCTGAACGCCTACAGCAGCCCGGCTACGACGACGGTCTGCCGGGCCGGAACGATGGTCGTGTCGACATTTCGCGTTTCGGGCGACACGCAAAGCGTCTACTCCAATCCGTCCAAGTCCGTGCTTAACATCGAGACCGGCGGCGTCATGCGCGTCCTGTCCAAGACGGGCGTATGTCTCGTCAACCCCAACCGCACGGGCACCGTCAACTTCAACGGCGGCGTGTTTGAGATCGCCACCACGGACACGAACCAATGGGGTTCATGCAGCTATCCGAGTGACGCCCTCACGAAAAACAGCCTCCTCTTCACGATCCGCGAAGGCGGCGCGGTGTTCTCGAACGCGGTCTGCGGCCTCTGGTTCAACTCCCCCCTGCTTTCCGGCGCGGAAAGCGACGGCGGCCTCGAGAAGTGGGGTGCCAAGGAGCTGGCCCTGATGGCCACGAACCACACGTTCAACGGTTCCATCCGCGTGATGCAGGGGTCGTTTGCCGTGAACACGAAGCTGACAAACGTATTCCCCAACTGCTCCGGTGCCTACGTGAACAGCGGCGCGACGTTCCGGATGAACCAGTCCTTCCATACATTCCCCCGGATCGGCGGCGGCGGGCGGTTCACGGAGATGGCGAACCGCAACCTCACGGTCACCCGTACCATCGCGCCAGGCATGGGACCGGACGCGGTCGGGACCCTGACGATCTCCGGCGGGCCGATGAACATCGCGGACGGCGTGGCGCTGGAGATCGACGTGGACGATGCCGGAAACAGCGACTGCTTCAGCTATCCGGGCGAACTGGACCTCTCCAAGATGTCCCTGCGCGTCAACGACGTCGCGAAGCTGGACCAGCAGACGAAGTACGTCATCGCCACGAACCTGGCCGGCGCGACGGGCGAATTCGGCGCCACGAACCTGCCGAGCGGATGGATGGTGACGTACGACGCGGCGCGGCATGACCTCGTGCTGTCCTTCAGGCGGGGCACCGTGATCTCGATCCGATAGGCCGACGGGCGCCCCCCCCCTGTGATTGAGCGCCGGACTGCCCGTGCAATGAACCTCGCGTCCCGCGTGCTGTAAGGATTTGCCGCCCTTACATGGTTGTTCTGCCGCCAAATCATGATAGATTTGGCGGCAGATTGGTCAGATTGGGCGGCAAAATGACGGCGTGCACTGACATGGGGAAGAGCTTCTCCGTGGACTTGCGCGCTGTCGGCACGCTTCGTGCGCCTTCGTCCCCGCCATCCGCCGCCGATGAAGAGGAGTCGCGGACGCGACAAGAACGTGTGCTGCATGGTGCGCTTGAGTTCCGTGCGCGTGAAGTACCGGGCAGAGTGAATCGGCTGCGGACGCGGACACCGGCCCTGGGCGCAAGAGGGCGGGAGTTCCTCACAGCCCGCCAACGAGGATGCCGAGCAGGACGAACGGCAGGACGTAGCGCATGTAGCGCTTGAGAATCGCGGGCAGATTCCACCCGGCGCCGGCAGACGCCTCGTTTCGGAAGCCCGCCCATCCGAACCCAAGCGGCCAGCAGCAGAAGAGGCACGTGGCCAGCGCACCGAGCGGCAGCCAGAACTGG
>CAMNLN010000235.1 GCA_946543025.1 uncultured Verrucomicrobiota bacterium | reverse complement strand
CTCGAACTGCAGGTAGGCCATCGTGCCGGTGGCGTCCTGCGTGAGCGTCTGGTCGATGCGGATGCCGAGCTCGGCGTCCTTCGCGGGGTCGCCCTCCACGAGGTGCGCGGCGATGATCTTCTGTACGACGTTCAACGGCTTGCTGACGATCTTTTTCATGCTTTTCTTCCTTCTCAAACGTGGCGGATATTATAGCAAACCCCTGACGGCGCGCGACCCAGCGCCACCCCCTACTCGTAGCGGAGGCAGTCGATCGGGTTGAGGCGGCTCGCGCGCCAGGCGGGATAGAAACCAAAGAACATCCCCACGAACGCGGAGAAAAGGAAAGCCGAAACCGTCGAGCCGACCTCGATCAGAATCGGCCATCCCAGCATCTCGCCGATCGCCTGCGCTCCCGTGACGCCGAGCGCCACGCCCGCGCCGCCGCCCACCGTGGAGAGCAGCACCGCCTCCAGGATGAACTGCCCGAGGATGTTCGCCGGTGTCGCGCCGATCGCCATCCGCAGGCCGATCTCGCGGATGCGCTCCGTCACCGAGACGAGCATGATGTTCATGATGCCGATGCCGCCCACCAGGAGCGAGATCGCCGCCACCGCCGCCAGCAGGACCGTCATCGTGTTCGAGACGCCGCTCATGGTGGACGTGATCTCCGCCATGTCGATGATGCGGAAGTCGTCCTCGGCCGTCTCGCCCAGCCGGTGCCGCTGGCGCAGGAGCGCACCGATCTCGCGCTTCGCCTCCTCGATCTGGTCCATCGACCAGAGGGAGAGCTTCACCTGCCGCACGTTGTCCGGGAACGTCGAGGCCTGCAGCACGCGCTTCACCGTCGTGTACGGCGCGAGCACGGCGTCGTCCTGGTCCTGCCCCCAGCCGCCCACACCTTTCGCCTCCAGCACGCCCTTCACCTTGAACGGCATGTTGCCGATGCGGAGCGTGCGGCCGGTGGGGTCCTCGTTCGGGAAAAGGTTCGAGGCGACGGTCTTGCCCAGCACGCATACGCGCGCGCACTGCCGCTCCTCCTGCTCGTTGAAGAAGTCGCCCGTCTCGATCTCCCAGTTGCGGATGACGAGGAACTCCGTGGAGCAGCCGTAGATCGTCGTGTTCCAGTTCTTGTCGCCGCACACCACCTGCATCTGCGTACGCACCTCGGGCGACTCCGCCTTCACGAGGTGCGCGAGCTCCTGCCGGATGGCGCGCCCGTCGGACGCCGTAAGGCTCTGTCCCTCGCCTGCGCCGCCGTGCACGCCCGCCGCCGCGTGGCGCTGCTCGCTGAAGATCATCACCACGTTGTCGCCCATCTTGCCGATCTGCGCCACCATGTTCGCGGAGGCGCCCTTTCCGATCGCCAGCACCATGATCACCGCCGCGATGCCGAAGATGATGCCCAGCATCGTCAGCGCGGAACGCGTCTTGTTCCGCCAGATCGCGCGGACCGACACCTTTATGATCATGAAAAGATTCATCTCACCATCCGTTCAACAGCAGGTTGCGCTCGGCGGGCGCAAGGTCGCGCCATGCGCCGGGCTGAAGGTCTTCCGGCAGACGCAGGCCGCCGATCGCCACGCGCTTGAGCGACAGCACCACCAGGTGCGCCGCGCTGCACATGTAGCGGATCTGGCGCTTGCGCCCCTCGCGGAGCTTGAAGCAGAGCACGTGCACGTTGTCGCGCCCGATCCGTACCACCTCCACAGGCACGGGGCGGATGCGGTAGCCGTCGGGCATCTCCACGGCGGAACGGAGCGTGGCGAGCTTTTCCTCGCTCCAGCGCCCGGCCGCGCGCACGACATACGTCTTCTCGTGCTCGAAGCGCGGATGCGTGAGGCGGTAGGTGAGGTCGCCGTCGTTGGAGAGGAGGAGCAGGCCCTCGCTGTCCTTGTCAAGACGCCCCACCGGCACGAGCCGCTCGCGCACCTGACCCCGCACGAGGTCGAGCACCGTCTTTCCGCCGAAGGGATCGCTCACGGTGGACAAGACGCCAGCCGGCTTGTACATCATGATCGTGCGCGTCTTTTCCGCCGCCGCGCCGAGCGGCGTCCCGTCCACGGCGATCTCGGCCGAAGCCGGGTCGAACCGCGCGCCCGGCTCGCGCACGACGGCGCCGTCCACCGTCACGCGTCCTTCCTCGATCATCGCCGCCGCGCCGCGCCGGCTGGCGACGCCCCGGTGCGAAAGGATATTCTGAAGCCGCTCTTCCATGGCCGTGCCGTCAGTCCTTTCGCGCGATCTCGTAAAGCATCCGCGCGCCGTGCGGGCCGTCCACCGCAGCCGTGAACGTCAGCCTCCCATCCTTCGCCTCGGCGGAAACCGTCCCCAGCCGCTTGCCGCTCGTCTCGAGCTCGTAGACCGCGTATGCGGCCGGATCCGCGAGCGCGAGCACGATCCGCGCCGTACCGTTGCGCACGAGCGAGCCCTTGCCGAACCTGAGAAGGATCGTCTTCTCCGGGTCGGCGAACTTCGCGCCCTCGCCCTGCACGTCCGTAAGGTGCGTGAGGAGGATGCGGCGCGAGGAGGCGACTGGCGCGCCGTCGAGCGAGCTGGCCCAGACGGTGGCCGCGGTGCCGCCGAGCGAAGCCACGAGCGGCCCGGCGATGATCGTACCCTCCGGCGCGAAGCCTCCGCACGTGCGGGGCGTGTCGATCGTGAACGCGCCTTTTTCGCGGTCGAAGCCGAGCGCGGGATTGGCGGAGACCGTCTGCACCCAGTTCGACACGGCGGGTTCCTCCGCCTGCTCGCGCGGGATGACGCGCAGCGCGCCCGCGCCAGACGGCGCGAGGCAGGAGCTCACGCGCATGTTCCACGCCGCGTCGCTCCACGAGGGCGGACCGGGGAACGGCTTGGTGCCTTCGGGCTTCTCGCTCGCGGGCGTGATGAGGAGGGACACGCCCTTGCCTCCCTCGATCGGCGCGATGTCGCCGCGCAGGAAAAGGCAGATGCTCGCGCGGTCGCTCGCCTGGCCGAGCGGGTCGGTGCCGAGGTTGAAGTAGCCGGGCGCATGGCTGGGGTTCTCCAGGACGTCGTTGTAGCTGTGCCCGTAGGCGAAGCGCCAGAGGCCGTCCCAGTCCTGCAGCGCGGCCATCGCGCCCGTCAGGATGCCGCCCACGCCGCGGAACATGCCGGGGCCGGAGAAGTTCCACTCCGTCACGGTGAACGGCTTGTCCGCCATGCGCGTGAAGCCGAGGCGGCACGGTGGCAGGCCGTGCACGAGGATCGGGTTCTTGTTTCCGCAGCGGCTCGGCAGCTGCCAGCGTTTCTCGAGGAAGTGCGGGTGGTCCACGTAGAAGTGGTCGTCGATGTAGTCGTATTCGCCCGACGCCCGCTGGAGCGGCGCGAAGTGCGATCCGCAGTTGTCGTTCGTGAGAAGCGCCTTGCTGCCGATGCTGCGCAGGTACGCCTTCATCCGCGCCACCATCTTCGCCTCCATCTCGCCCATGAAGAGCGCGAAGGCGGCGGTGTACGTGCTCTTCGGCACGTTGTCTGGATCGGCGTCCGGGTAGAACGCCGGATCGGCGGCGCGCTTCTCCAGCACCCACTTCTTCCACGCGGCGCGCACGCGCGCGTCCTTCGCCGTCTCGCGTCCCCAGCCCATGAAGAGTCCGCCCTCGTTGATGAGCGAGATGAGCGGAAGGGCCGGCTCGTCCTTGTACGCGCGGCCCGTGTAGGGGTTCACGTGCGTAAGGAAGTTCCGCGCGTACGCGCACCAGTTCTCGAAGGCGGGGTCGTACACGGCGCAGAGCGCCTTGAAGAGCTGCATGTCCACCTCCGCGTCGCTGTCCACGCCGATGTGCCGCCAGCGGATCGGCGCGCGCGAGCGCGAGACGAAGAGGTCGGTCGTGAGGTAGAAGCCTTCCTTGATCGCCGTCGCGAGCAGGTAGTCGAACTTGTCCATGTTTTCCGCGTTGAGCGTGAGGCCGTCCTTGCTGCCCCTCACCGTGCCGGCGTCGTGGTGGTGGAGGCGGATCGCGTTGTAGCCGAGGCGCTTGAAGCGCGTCACCATCGTCTCGGCCAGCTCGTGGCTCGGGAAGTTCGCCGTGCCGCAGAGGTTCACGCCGTAGAGGCGCACGGGCTTGCCTGGACGCCCCTCGAACTCGAAGTGGCTCCCCACGTTCCGCATCCAGCCGTACTTGCCGGCCGGCGCGTCCGTGAAACCCATGTGCGAGAAGTCGAGCGCGCTGCCCGCCTCGATCTCCTTGCGGTAGTTGAGCGGAATCCAGTCCGCACCGCGCGCGATGACGGTGGGCATGATGGATTTCGCGACGAGCGGCTCGTCGGCGGACACCGTGAACGCATATGTCTGCGTCTCGCCCTTCTTCCACGTCTTTTGACCGAGCGTGCCGAGGCGAAGCGAGTACGTGTCGTTCCACCGCCAGTTGTCCTGGATGGCGATTCCTTGCTCGCGCTCGGCGACGAACGTCAACATGCGCTCGGTCCCGCCGAGCGCGACAGACACTTCCGTTCCCTTCTCGCCCATCACGTGGATTCCGCCCTTCGCGGGGCGGGCGAACGTTCCCTGCCGCTTCGCCGTCTTCCACGGCTTGCCCGTCACGGGGCCGGCGGGCTGCGTGAACGTGCAGCCCAAGACGACGAGCGCCACGTCCTCCGCGGGCGTGAACGAATAGGAAATCTTCACCTTGCCCTCGGGCAGCTGCTCGAGCGTGGCGACGGCCTTGACGAGGACATTCGTGCCCTGCGCGAGCGTGAACGGCGCGACGCCCGGCTTCTTGATCTCCCAGCCGCCTTTCGTCGAAAGTCCCTGCCACCCGGGCAGCGCCGCGAGCGTACGGAAGATGCAGTCCTTGTCCCCGCCGAAGCGGATGTCGCCCGCCGGCGCGAGCGTCACGTCAAGGGAAAGCGCGCGGGCCGCCGCCAGCGCGCCGACGACCAGTCCCGCCAATCTGATGTTCATGCCGAGTCTCCTTCTGTTGTGAAAAGACACGACATTATACCATGTTTTCGACGGAGCCGTCCGATGTGAGCGGCACACCCTCGTCCTCAGCAGGATGGCGTCGTTCCGCCCACAGGAACGACCTTCACGAACCTTGGCCGTTCGTCCGTCCAGCCGGAAACGATTCGCCTGGCCTTTGGCGAACCTGTGCGCTCGATATGTTCCCCAAGGACGGCAAGGAGCGCAGATTCGTCTTCGCCGCCCGCCTCAACGGGAAATATGTCCACGGAATCGAGATTGCAGTTGAGGTCAAGCGTCGCCGATTCGTCGTACACGTAGGCTATGCCGCCCGTCATGCCGGCGGCGAAGTTCACGCCGACGGATCCGAGGATCACGGCCATGCCGCCCGTCATGTATTCGCAGCCGTGATCGCCGATGCCCTCGACGACAAGCGTCGCGCCGGAGTTGCGGATGCCGAAGCGCTCGCCCGCGAGGCCGTTGATGAAGATCGCGCCGGACGTCGCGCCGTAGGCGATCACGTTGCCGGCGATGACGTTTTCTTCCGGCGCACCGGCAAAGCCGTCCGGCGGCGCAATGGCGATCACGCCGCCAGAGAGAGACTTGCCCATGTAGTCGTTCGCCTCTCCACGCAGGTCGAAGGTGACGCCTTGCGCAAGGAACGCGCCGAAAGACTGTCCGGCCACGCCGGCGAAATGGACGAGCACGGCTCGCCCATCGGAACCCGGATTGGCGACAAGATGACCGGAGAGCGCCGCGCCGACGGAGCGATCGCAGTTGGATATCGTGCGCGAGAGG
>CAMNLN010000234.1 GCA_946543025.1 uncultured Verrucomicrobiota bacterium | reverse complement strand
TCTACGTGGCCGACCGCCTGGAACTCCTCGCCGATGTCACTGTCGAGTGAACGCCATTTCCCCGAAATGGCAATTCACATGGTAGCGCATTCGCATCCAGTCAACCTCTTGACACATGACGTCAATCACATCTTCCCCTTGCGCCGGAGGCGTTGATTTGGCATACTGGTCGCGTTGAATCCTCTTGACCTCATCAAAGGCAGGACGAAATGACTGCTGAATTACACGGACAGAACAGAAGGAAATTCCTGGCCAACGCCGGTTTCGCGGCGATGGCCTTGGCGGCCGGCGGGTGCGCGGGCGGGCGCGCGAAGGTCGGCGGCACCGGCGCGATGAGCGCCTTCGCGGCGCCTCCGCTCGCACGCGTCAGGGTGGGCGTCGTCGGCGTCGGCTCGCGCGGCACGTACGCCCTCAAGCGCCTCGCCTTCATGCCGGGCGTCGAGATCGCGGCGTTCTGCGACGTCAGCGAGGCGGCCATGAAGCGGAGCCGCGAGTTTCTTGCGCAGAAGAAGTTCCGTCCGGCGCGCGAGTTCCTCGGTCCGGAAGCGTACAGGGACCTCTGCCAGTGGGACGGCGTGGACGTGGTGTACGCCTGCGTGCCGTGGAAGCTCCACGCGCCCGTGGCGCTCGCCGCGATGCGCGCGGACAAGCACGCGTTCGTG
This sequence comes from uncultured Verrucomicrobiota bacterium, assembly GCA_946543025.1. Classification (GTDB taxonomy): domain Bacteria; phylum Verrucomicrobiota; class Kiritimatiellia; order RFP12; family UBA1067; genus RUG572. The sequence continues at coordinate 5,038 of CAMNLN010000234.1, read as the reverse complement.
GAGGTGCCGGCCACGATGGACGTGGACAGCTGCTGGGAGCTCGTCGAGACGAGCGAGGCGACGCGCCGCCACTGCATGATGCTCGAGAACTGCTGCTACGGCGAGAACGAGATGCTCGCGCTCAACATGTGCCGGCTCGGCGTGCTGGGCGAGACCGTCTACGGCGAGGCCGGCTATCTCCACAGCGGCAAGACGCGCGGCTTCAAGCTCAGCGAGTTCCGCGCCGAGTGGTACAGGGAGCACCGCGGCAACTACTATCCCACGCACGGGCTCGGCCCCGTTGCCCAGTACATGAACATCAACCGGGGAGACCGCTTCGACTACCTCAACTCCATGGAGTCCACCTCCATCGGCGACCTGATCCGCGCGGGCGACACGCGCTGGAACGGCGAGAACCTCGAGACGTACAAGAAATACCTGATCGGCGGCTACAACTCGTCGCTCATCCGCACCGTGAACGGAAAGGTCATCCTGCTCAACCTCTCGTGCCCCGTGCCCCATCCCTACAGCCGCATCAACACGATCCAGGGAACGCACGGCGTCTTCATGGACTATCCGCTGCGGATTGACGTGGAGGACACGCCCGGTTCGGGTCCGCACGAGAAGCGCGACCCCGAGTTCAACGAGCGGTTCGACCGCGCGCGCACCGCCGCCTACCGCGAGAAGTACCGCCATCCGCTCTGGAAGCAGGTCGGCGAGCTCGCGAAGAAGGCCGGCGGACACGGCGGCATGGACTTCCTCATGGACATGCGCTGGGTCTACTGCCTGCAGAACGGACTGCCGCTCGACATGGACGTCTACGACCTCGCCGCGTGGAGCTGCCTGTGCGAGATCACCGAGAAGTCGCAGGCCAGGCGCGGCGCGCCCGTCGAAATCCCGGACTTCACGCGCGGCGCGTGGAAGACGATGAAACCGCTCGGCATCGTCACGATCGACCTCGCGAAGATGGACTTCTCGAACGTCGGCGCGGCCGGCCCGCAGCAGACGATCGGCCACTCCAAGGAAGGCTGACTGGCGGAGGCCGCCGCGATGCCCCTGGAAGCGCTCGCGGACGCGACGCGACATTGACGGCGGGAAACGCCTTTGCTACACTTGCCGCATCCGCACGACAATGGGAACTTTCCTGATCAAAGGCCGAAAGGTCGTGTCCGGCACGCACCGCGTGCCGGGCAACAAGAACGCCGCGCTGCCGATGGTGGCGGCGGCGCTTCTCACGCCCGAGCCCGTCGTCCTGACGAACATGCCGGATATCGCCGACGTGCGCAACATGCTCGTCTGCGCCAAGGCGTTCGGCGCGAAGATCGAATGCGACCATGAGGCCCGCACGGTCGTCATCACGGCGGCAAAGCTGCGCACGGCCCGCCTCGACCCGGACCTTGCCCGGAAGATCCGCACGTCATTCCTCTTCGCCGGCCCCCTTCTCGCGCGCGCCGGCGGCATCTCCCTGCCGCCGCCCGGCGGCGACGGCATCGGGCACCGCCGGCTGGACACGCACCTCGACGGCTTCGCCGCGCTCGGCGCGAAGGTGAAAGCCGGGCGGCGCATCCTTTCCGTCAAGGCGGCCGCGCGCGGCCTCTCCGGCGCGAAGCTGCTGCTGGACGAGGCGTCCGTCACCGCCACCGAGAACATCCTCATGGCGGCGGTCCTCGCCAAGGGCACGACGGAAATCTACAACGCCGCCTGCGAGCCGCACGTGCAGGACCTTTGCACGATGCTGAATTCCATGGGCGCGCAGATCGCCGGCATCGGCACGAACCGCCTCGTCATCCAGGGCGTGGAAGCCCTGCACGGCACCACGGCGCGCGTGGGCTGCGACGCCATCGAGGGCGCGAGCTACCTCACCGCCGCCGCCATCACGGGCGGCGAGCTCACGCTCACCGAGATCGATCCCGAGGTGTTCGCCGTCCTCGCGCGCACCTTCGCGCGCTTCGGCGTACGGTGGACCGTGGACGAGGAGAAGCGCTCCCTGCACATGCCCGCGCGCAAGCGGCGGCGGATGCAGTACGACCTCGGCGACGCCATCCCGTCCGTAGCCGACGGCCCGTGGCCGATGTTCCCGTCCGACCTCGTCTCCATCCTCATCGTCCTCGCCACGCAGACGCGCGGCACGTGCCTGTTCTTCGAGAAGATGTTCGAGAGCCGCCTCTACTTCGTGGACCACCTCATCGGCATGGGCGCGAAGATCGTGCTGTGCGACCCGCACCGCGTGGTCGTCACCGGACCCACGCAGCTCGTCGGCTCCACCGTTACCTCGCCCGACATCCGCGCAGGCATCGCCCTCATCCTGGCCGCCCTCTGCGCGAAGGGAGAAACGGCCATCCTCAACGCCGAGTCCGTGGACCGCGGCTACGAGGCCGTCGAGAAGGAACTCTCCGCCCTCGGCGCCGAAATAAAGCGGCAGGGCTAGGGAGGTGCGGCGATGGGATTCTTCATCATATTCATGATGATCGTAGTAGCCGTGGGGCTTGTCGCATTCATCCAAGGGCTGGAATCTGCGAACAACGACCTTCTGAAAAAATCCACCCCGGGAAGTTCTCGCACTGCCACGCCGGCAGACCGTTTTGTGCAGAACGTCCTGTTTGCCTCAAACTATCTTCGCACCTTTCTTGACAAGGTGGACAGGAATCCGCACGCAGAGTACATACTTGACCATGTGAGCCTCGGCGATGACTTCTCCGAGGAATCGGTCGAGACGCTTCACCAGCTCTCGCCGTTCAGGAACTGGAAGATCGCATACTTCGTCGCCCAGGACCTGATCAGGTGCTACAAGCGAATGGGCCACTTTCTTTCCGACACCGGCAGACCGGAACTGCTTGGACTGCTTATCGCCTACTCGAAGGTTATGCGCCTTGGCGACGGCATGAGCTGCGATTGGCAAAACCCGACATGGCGCGCACAGATGGCAGATCCGATAGCCGAAGTCGTGAGGAAGTTCTCCTCCTGCGTCAAGACGGAAGGCTACGAAGACGAGCTGTACTTCTGCGTCATCTTCGGGCGCGACGTGGCGAATCCCGAATTCGCGCAGCAGTATGCCGTCCTGATCTATCGCTGGGCGTCGCTCGTCGCAAAGGCCGACGGAAAGATCACGCCAAAGGAGAGCGAATGGCTCGCGCAGATCATGCGGCAAGGCAACCAGGCCTCGGCCGAGCTGCCCAAGGCCGTATCATACGAGCAATCCGCCAATCGCGGCCGATCGACCGCCGCCCCCTCGGCCTTCCAGCCCATCAGCTTGCCGCCCACCCCAACCGAGGCGCTCGATGAGCTTACTGGCCTCGCACCCGTGAAGGAACAGGTGAGAACGCTCGCAACGCTGATCGAGGTCAATGCCGAGCGCCGCAAGCGCGGCATGAAGGTGGCTCCTGTCTCCTACCACTGCGTGTTCACCGGAAATCCCGGCACAGGGAAAACCACCGTCGCGCGCATCCTCGCGGGAATCTACCGCGACCTCGGCGTGCTTAAGAAGGGACACCTCGTGGAGACCGACCGCTCTGGGCTGGTGGCCGAGTATGTGGGGCAAACCGCCGTCAAGACCAACAAGGTGGTCGATTCCGCGCTCGACGGCGTGCTCTTTATCGACGAGGCGTACACGCTCGTGAACGACAGCAAGGAGGACTTCGGGCGCGAAGCCATTGCGACGCTCCTTAAGCGGATGGAAGACGATCGAGACCGCCTGATCGTGGTACTGGCCGGCTACACGGACGAAATGGCGCAGTTCATCGCGTCCAATCCGGGGCTCAAGTCGCGCTTCAGCAGGTTTATCGAGTTCCCGGACTATTCAGCCGACGAACTCATGGAGATATTTCTCTCGTTCGCCAAGAAAAACCAGTATGTCTGCACGAACGGCGCGAGAAGAGCCTTGCGGAAGCGCCTGGAACAGGAGGTGTCGTCCCGCGACAAGGATTTCGGCAACGCCCGCTTTGCGCGCAACCTCTTCGAGCGCGTGATCGAGCATCAGGCGCAGCGGCTCGCGAACGTGGCTCCTCTCACGCCGGAGATACTCGAGCAGATCACAACCGAAGACATGGAGGCGTGTTGAGATGGCCGACCGTTTGCGTGGCATCCGCATCCTGCACGAGGATCCGGACGTGATCGTGATCGTCAAGCCCGCCGGGCTGCTCGTGCAGGCGCTCCGCCACGGCCGCGAGCCGAGCGTGGAGGCAATCCTCACCGACTACGTGCGCAAGGGGCAGTGGAAGAGCCGCAGGCAGGTCTACCTGGTCCATCGGCTCGATCGCGAGACGAGCGGCGTGATGATGGTGGCCAAGACGGAGGCCGTGCAGGAATACTTTCGCTCCAACTGGAACGAGCTGACGGAAAAGACCTACCTCGCGCGCGTCGAGGGGACGCTGTCGTCAGAGAGCGGCGTGTTCGAAAGCTGGCTTTGCGAGGACGACGATCTCTTCGTGCGCAGCACGCCCGACAAAGCAAGAGGCAAGTACGCCCGCACGGAATGGCGCGTCGTGGGGACAGACCCTGCCGTTGCCGTGGGGACAGGCCCCACGACGCGCGTGGAGGCCGTTCTCAAGACGGGGCGGAAGAACCAGATCCGCGTCCAGTTCGCGGAGGCGGGCCATCCCGTCGTCGGCGATGCCAAGTACGGCCACGGGAAAAAGGGACAGGCCCTCTGCTTGCACGCTTGGAAGCTGAAGTTCGTCCATCCGTACAGACGGCGCACGTTCGCATTCGAATCGCCGCCCCCCGCGCTCCTCGCATGAAAGGAGCCGAACCGTCCAGATTGAGCGCGCCTGCGCGTATGCCGTGCGGGTGGTGCGCAATGTGCAAAAGCCGCTCGTCAGGCAAGCGAACAGGGGCCGTTCTGGCAGCCGCCCGGACAGGCCATCACTTCGAGGAAGTTCACCGGCATCTTCCCGGCGGCGTACAGCTTCACCATCGCGCACGTCTTGCGGTCGATGCCGTTGATCTGCTTCGCGTCGAGCTTGAAGCCGGGGATCTTCGACGTCGCCTCCGTCAGCACGGCGTCCGTCACGCCGCAGCTGCGCGCGTAGTTGCGCGCCGTCGGGTTGGCGGGACGCTCCAC
>CAMNLN010000233.1 GCA_946543025.1 uncultured Verrucomicrobiota bacterium | reverse complement strand
CGAAGCGCGTGACGCTGTCCATCATGAGCAGCACCTTCATGCCCTTGTCGCGGAACGACTCGGCGATGGCGGTTGCCACGTAGGCGGCCTTGAGGCGCTCCATCGACGAGCGATCGGAAGTGGAAATGACGAGAACGGCCTTCTTCATTCCCTCCGGCCCGAGATCCTTCTCGATGAACTCGCGCACCTCGCGCCCGCGCTCGCCGATCAGCGCGAGGACGGTAACCTGCGCCTCGGTGTTGCGGATGATGGAGGCAAGCAGGGTCGACTTGCCGCCGCCCGCCGCCGCGAAGATGCCCATGCGTTGGCCCTCGCCGCAGGTGAGGAGCCCGTCGATCGCGCGAATGCCCAGGGATATCGGCTTGGAGATGATTCGCCGCTCAAGGGGAGACGGCGGCGGCGCGTACACAGGATAGTAGCCGTCCGGCCGGAGCGGTCCCTTCGTCTCTGCGTCAAGAGGTTGCCCGAGACCGTCGAGGACGCGGCCCAGGAGGTTCATGCCCACGGGCACCATCTGCACGCGCCGCGTAGGAATCACCTCGGTCTCGGCCGAGATGCCGATCATCGGGCCGAGAGCCGTCAGAAGCGCCGCATCCTTCGTGAATCCCACCACCTCGGCCTGAACCTCGAAGTCCTCCCACGGATTGCGCAGAATACACACCTCGCCCACCTTGACGCCCGGCACGGACGCCTTGATGATTGTGCCGACCATCTGGATGACCTTGCCCTTCACGTCGATGGGCTGCGCGTCCTCCACGGCGCGGTTCAGCACTTCAGGTATGTAATCGAATATTCCGGACATGGCTTTCTGACGATTTGACGCTCCGACGATCTGACGACTAGGCGCCTCCATGGTTCTTGATATGCTTCTGAATCGATTTTTCGATGGCGGCGATCTGCGTCTCGGCGGACGCCTCGGCGACGCCAGCTTCCGTCTCCAGCACGCATGCCGTGCCCTTGAGGCGCGGATCCTCCACCACGTCCAGCGTCTCGATCGTGGCGTAGGCGGCCTTCAGATCCGAGACGCGCGCGCGCACCACCTCCACCATCTCCGGCGCGACCTTCAACGTGACCTGACGCTGCGTGCGGATGACGGCGTTCATCGTCTTGCGGACGATCTGCATCACCATCTCCTTGTCGCCGATCTCCACCACGCACGACTTGAGCGCTTTCAGCACCACGTCCGCCATCTTGTCTTCCACGGACTCCATGAACGCGACGGACGAATCGACCAAATCGAGCTTCTGCATGGAAATCTCAAGCTTGCCGTCGGCCAGACCCTTCTCGTACCCCTTCTTCTTTTCCTCCTCGAATGCGGCCTTGGCTTCCTCGCGGATGCGAGCCGCTTCGGCCTCCGCCGCGGCAATGATCTCCGTCGCCGTCTGGGCGGTGGCCATGTCCGCCGCCTTCACGAGGCGCCGGTCGGAGACAAGCTGGAGATTCTGTTTGTTCACGAGCAGCATAGCGAATAAGCCTCCGGGAATTTGAGCTTGAGGAGCCGTGCGAGAAATTGAAGATTGAAGATCGGAGATTGAAGATTGACACCAGAAGATGAATCGCCTGAATACACCTTTGGGAGCTTCAGCTTGAGACGCGCGACAAGAGGCGCGGGAAGAGATTCCAAAAGGGACAAAAGGATGCGCCCGCCCAGCACCCCTATCTCGCCAAAGCTCCCCTCTTCGACCTTCATTCCCAAATCTTCAATCTTCAATCCCTTAAAGTACGCCGTGTATCCAAACACTTCGGGGTAGATTCCCGGCAAGGCGGCCTTGAGGGCTCGCACTTCCGCGCCACTGGTGACGCCGCGAAGCCTGTCGGCGCAGACGAGCGCGCCCAACCACTTGGCTATCGACTCGAGCATAGCGCCGTCCAACAACAGGAGTCGGCTCCAGTCATCCTTCGGGAAGGAGTGGAAGCACGGCTCTACGCCAAGCGAGGAGAGGATGGCGCGCTTGATACGGGGGCTGGACATCAGACGAGAAACGGCAGACGCGAGCGGAGCATCCAGGTCCTCCAGCCAACTGGCGTGGATCTGCGGCGCGAAGTCCCAGAGAAAATCGCGCACGCGCGGCCAAAGCGCCTGATCGGCAACAAGGGCACGGGCGTTTTCGATGCCGATCAGCTCACCCATTGACGCGCCGCTCCTTTCCGAACCTCAAGGTACCTTCTCCAGCGGGCCGCCGCCTCGTCTTTTCGCCCGAGGAACTGCAGGGCACGCGTCTCAAGCACGGCCTCGGCGTGTGACAGTTCGGAGGAGATGTCGGCCGTCCGCAACACCTCGATCGCGCGCGTCGCGTCGCCCACGTCGAGCAGCAGTTCCGCCAGCGCGACAGCGGCAACGCCGTCGCGCGGATCCTCCTCCACGAGCGCCTCGCAAAGGTTGCGCGCACGCGTAGGCTGCCCGTGCCGCATGAACATCCATACGGCCGTCAGCAGGAACTGTCGCTCGTCGTTGCTCATTGTTTCTTCGGAGGACTGTCGCGGAATATCGTCACCATGATCTTCTCGGGGGTCAGGCCCTCGATCGCGTTTTTCACGAGTCCCTTGATGGACGGCACCAGATCGGTCAGGTCGGCGTCCCAGCGCGAACGGATCGCCACCGCCGCAGAGCTGGGAAGCGCGTTACGGGCGAAAGGATCGTTTTCGGGCAGGACCACGTGCACGCGCGCGTCGATCACGCCGTCGATGCAGGAAATCGTCCGCGAAAGATCCTGCGCGAGCGCGTCCATGAAGCGAATGCGCTCTTCGGACGGCGAACTGATCATTCCCGTCTTCTTGAACACCTCGCCGATGCCCTGGTGGGCACGGCGGGGAAGTCCCTTCCGCTCCAGCAGGTTCACGGCGGCGGCGAACTTCGACTCGTCCACCATCACGTTCCACGTGCCTTCCTCGCCAGGCGTCTTGTGGCAATTGATGCCGTCGCCCAAGAGCGCGGCCATCACCAGGTTGGCCTGCCGCTCCTCCAGTCCCGCGTGGAGCGTCGTCTCCTTCTCGCAGCCAGCGCAAAGCAGAAGCGCGGCGAGAGCAGCCATGGTTTTAACTTTTTTCATCTGCATTCCTCGATTCCGGTTGTCCGAGCCATTCCTGATGAACTCGCGTGCCGAGCATTTCCAGAACCATCTGGCAGCCTACTGGTTCTTGATCAGCGTCTGGATGGCGTTCGACGACTTGTCGGCCACCTTGGTCACGACCTCTTGCTGGAACGCCAGATTCATCACCTCGTACTGCAGTTCCACCAGATCGCCAGCCGAAGGACCGTGCATCCTGCCCAGCTGCGACAGGGCACGAATGCGGTGAAGGATACCCTGATTGTTCACTTGTGCGCTTCGCCACGCCGCCGTCGCCTCGGACGCGAACGGGATGGGGTCTGGCCCGTTTGCATCCTGCACGCCCATGGCCGCCTGAAAGCGCGCCACGGCGTCTGGATCGGCCGCGCCGGAGACGGCGTTGGTCGCTCCCGCCGCAAGCGGGTCGGTGGCCGTCGCGGGCCGGGCGGCGCGTATCGCCTCTACGATCATCGATTCTGTCATACGAGCAAGTCCTTTGCCAATTGAGCCGCCGCCGGATCGGCGGTTTGGTTTGCGGCCTCTTCGAGCGGTTCGCGGGCTTCCGCCCTACGCTCCATCCTCAGCAAGGCCATCCCCTTGAACGCCTTGAGCATTGCCGCGTCGGGGAAACGCGGAATCGCCTCTCGGTCGAGATAGTCGACCGCGCCCTGGAAGTCGAGCATGCTGATGAAGAGGATGGCGTTCGCCGATGCGACGGACGCCTCCTCCGGACGGAACCGTCCCAGCGCCGCGAGAATCTTCGCGGCGGACTGGAAACGGTTCTGTCCCGTTGCCATCAAGGCGACGTTCAACAACAGCCGCGCCTCTTCCGACGTCAGATCAAACATCAGCGGAAGTTGGAGGCGATCGAGCTGAGGGCGTCGCCCATGTTCTTGTTGATGTTCGTCATCGTCGTGAGGGCAAGGTTCCACTGCTGCAGGTCATACTGCAGCTGCTGGAGGTTCGCCTGCACGTCCGGGTGTTCCTGATAGTTCTTGAGGGACTCCTTGAGACGGTCTTCCATCTGGTAGGTTGCGTTCATGAGCGCATTGTAGACCGCATCCGTATGGATGAAGTTTTCAATGGACGTGTCCGAACCTACGCGATGCGGACGCTCCAGAAAATCTACCACCTGCGGATGTGTCGTAGGATGCGTGTTTCCTAGTGCTGACATTTGGATTTCCTTTCGTTGTTTTTGGTTGTTGAACGTCGCCTTTCGGTTTCGTTTTCTGCGCCTACCCGCCCACCCGGGCGGTCAGCCGCAAAATTTTTCGCGCGAGAGTGTTCGCCTCCCGCAAAAGCTCAACCTTCGGATATTCGTCCGGAGGCAAGCCTTCCTTCATCGCCATGCCGATCCTGTCCTCCAGTCTGGCCAAAACGGCGTCGTAGCGGACAAGGGCCGCCTCTCTGTCCGGCCCCGCCAGCTCCTTCTCGATCTCAAGGAGTTGCAACGGCTTGTTCACGGCCTCCATATGAACCTCCCGCTGGCATTGGTGACGACGACCGAATCGCCCGTGATCTTGAGAATCGTCGAATCGCCGATCATCGCACCCTCGAGCACGCGCGCGCCGTTCTGCATGACCAGGCACGGATAAGGCGTGGTAAGGATGCCGCAGACCGGAATGTTCAGCTTTGGGCTCGCGGCCTTGGGCTTTCGGCGCACCGGACTCGCCACGGGAAGTCCCGTGTCCGGGTCGACCGACTCGCCCGACTGCGCGGCGACGATCCGCCCGATCCGCACGTCCGACACGTCCACGTTCCTCAGTTTCGGCAGATCGGCGTTCAGCGCCTCCAGCGTCTTTTTCAGCGCGGCGGCAGACAATGCCGCGCCCGTGATGGACACCACCCTGTTCGTCGCGGCCGCCACCTTCAGCGCACCTTCCGTCAGCGTGAAGAGCGCATCCGTCGCCGCCGTGGCGAAGGACTCGTCATCGGACAGGTCCAGCTCCACGCCCGGCTGGCATTCATACGCCTCGGCCGTGGCCGCAAGCCGCTCGGCGCGTGTGCGGAAATTGCCGGAAAGGGTCGTGCGTCCCTTGTCGTCTGTGAACATAAGGCCGTATTTGGCGGCAACGGCCTGGAGGCCATTGCCGGGGAGGACGCTCTCGTGCGCATCCGCAACGCCTTCGGTCGCGCCGGGGCGCGCCTCTCCCGCTCGTTCCAGCAACTGTTCGATCCGCGGACGCAACGCATCGCGGAAAAACCACGCGAGCCCCAGCAGGATCAGCAACAGGACGACCACCCACAAGAGGCAACCGAGACAGCCGCGGCGACGCTTCGGGGCGGCTTCAGGCTCCGGTTCCGACTGGGGCGGCGGCGTGTCGGACCCAGCAACTTTTTCATCGTGTCCCGCGTCTGCCGCCTCAGGCTCTTCCTCAACCGGCGTTTTCTCCGGCTGCGGCCAGACGAGCTCGCCCCAGGCGGCACCGGACGGGCCGACGGCAAAAGCCGTAGACCCGGCCGCCTTCACGTGGTACGGCTCGATCTGCTCGTCGTCGAACATCACGCCGGAAGCCGTCGCCTTGATCGTGAACGGTGCGTCAGGCAAGGTCGGATCTGCCAGGATGACGTCGCAGTCGTCCGCCTTGCCGACCGTGACGGCAACATCCTCCACGAGCGCGATTTCCGCGCCCTTGTTCGGTCCTTCGACTATTTTCAGCAG
>CAMNLN010000232.1 GCA_946543025.1 uncultured Verrucomicrobiota bacterium | reverse complement strand
GTGTCCCAAGTGGAAAGCGTGGAATAGAACGGCTTGTCTCCGGCGTCGGCGATGTTGTTCGGCTGGAAGAAGAGGTGGTAGAGCGAGGTGTAGAACGAGACGAGCTCGTCCTCCGTGCCCTCCGCCGTCATCACCGAAAGCTGCCGCTCCCACGCCGCGACCGCCGCCGCGCGCGTCCCGTCGAAGTCCCACGCCGGGATCTCCGCCGTCACGTTCGCGAGCGCCTTCCGCGCGTCGCCGCTCGCCGAAAGGCCGATCTTCACCCGGACCTGCCCGCCCGGCTTCACGTCCGCGAAGGAGAGGACGAGCCGCTCGCCCTTCTCGCCGGCGGCGGCGTTCGGCAGCTTCGCGAGCGTCCAGGGACGGTCCGTGACGAGCGCCCAGCCGAGCCGGCGCACGCACCACGCCCGCGTCGTGCGCGATCCGAGCAGGGTCCGGCCGTCGGCCTGCGCCTCGCTGGCGGACTCGAGCACGCACTTCTCGAGATTGTCCGCGTTCGTCATCATCCACTGCGTGTCGACGAGAAGCCTGGCCGGCCCCGCGCCGTTGAAGGTGATGCGGTAGAACGCCGCATGCGGCGCGGCCGTCACCTCGACCTTCGCGTCCACGCCCTTCAGCACGACCTCGTACGTGCCCGCGCCGATTTTCTCCGTCGCCTTGTCGAAGGGCCACGCGCGGTCCGCGCCGCCCGGCTGGATGCGGATGTCGCCGAGGTCGGGACAGCCCGTGCCCGACAGGTGCGTCTGCGAAAAGCCCCAGATGTTCGTGTCCGCAAAGCGGTAGCCCGAGCAGTAGTCCCACTCGCCGTGGCCCGTGTCCGGACCCGCCTGCACGAGCCCGAACGGATAGGCCGCCGCCACCGTCGTGTGTCCGTTGTACTCCGTCCCGATCTCGGGATGCACGTATTCGATCGCCGCCGAAACGCTCCCCGCCGCCAGGGCCGCCGCAGCGGCCAGCATCGTCTTTTTCATCAATCCACCTTTCATCGTTAAACCCTCACCGCGGCCAGGCGATCCGCTGCGCCGCCAGACGGGCGTTGGCGACGGGGCTGTCTTCGAAGACGGCCTTCGCCGCGTTCCACCTGAGCGTGCGCCCGGCATCGAAGAGCGCGGCGACGCCCGTGAGGGAGCACTGCGTCATCATGCCGGCGTAGGCGAAGTCCGAGCCGGGCCTCGGCCCGCCCTTCACCGCCGCGACAAATTCGTTGAACGGCTTGTCGTCCGGCGACCGGCCTGGATTGCGCGCGTAGCGCGCCGGCGGGCAGCCACCGTCCGCCCGCAGCTTCGCGAGCGTCACGTCGGGAAGCATGCGCAGGTAGTTCGCGCCGTGGTGTCCGTACTCGATCACCCCCTTCGTGCCGTAGACGAACGCGCCGTTCGGCATGCCGTCGCGCCGCACTTTCGCGACTTCATGCGCCATCGTGGGCGCGAAGAGCTCCGGCGCGTCCCTGAAGAGCGCGGGCTTCGGTACGTCCCTGCACGCGATGCCGTCGAACCAGACGAGCCTGAACGGCTTGCCGTCGCGCGTCCTGTATTCAAACGTCGTCTTCACGCCCTTCGGGAACGTGAGACCGTGGATCTCGGGCCTCCAGTCGCCGTAGACATCGGCGCGGACCGACTCCGGCATGCCCAGCCCGAGCGTCCAGAAGAGCGGATCCATCAGGTGGCAGCTCCAGTCCCCGAGCGTGTTGGTGCCGTACATCGTCCAGAAGCGCCAGACGCCGGGAAGGAACTTGGGGCAGTACGGACGGTGCGGGACGGGTCCCTGCCACTCCTCCCAGTCGAGCCCCTCGGGGACGGGCCAGGGCTTCTCGAGCGCGCCCAGCTCGTCCATAAACGAATAGACCGCGGGGCACCACACATGCGCCTCGGTCACCTCGCCGATGAGCCCCGCCTCGACCCACTCGCGGAAATCGCGGATCGTGTCGTAGGCGTGGCCCTGGTTCATCGCCTGCGTGACGAGCTCCGGATGGCGCTTCGCCGCCGCGAGCATGTCGTCCATCTCGCGGACCGTCTGCGCCAGCGGCTTCTCGCACATCACGTGCCTGCCGCGGTCGAGACATTCAATCGCCATGCGCGCGTGCCAGTGGTCCGGCACCGCGATGAGCACGGCATCCGCCGACTTGACGTGCCTGTCGAGCATCTCGCGGTACTTGACGTAAAACGGAATCCCCGCGTGCGCCTTGCGCATGTCGGCGCTGCGCCGCGCGTCCACGTCGCAGAGCGCGAGAAAGCGCACACCCGCCTTCTCGAGCCCGCGGATGTCGCTCGCCGCGCGCCCGCCCGCGCCGATCGACAGCATCGTCACCGTCTCGCTCGGCGGCGTCGCCCCCGAACCCGCAACCACATGTCGCGGCACGATCGAGAAGAGCGCAAACGCGCCCGCGGAATTGCGAATGAAGTTTCGTCTTGTCATGGTAGCGGAAATTGTATCAAACGCGACGCGGCGGTGTACATCGAATACGTTGTGTTTTTACCAAGGATTTCACGGCCTTTTCACCAACGCCGGAAGGACGCGCCGCCATCAGAACCCCGGGGCCTCCTCCCCGCACGCAGCACCAGCGCTTCGCCGCCCGCAACCTCGAACGTCCATGCTACCTCACGATAACCGCCAACCCCGGCTTGCGGTATTCGGTGTAGTAGGCGAAGCCCGTCTCCGTCGCACGCTTCCTGAGCCGCCAGCATTCAGGCAGCGTCGCCTGCAGATTCAGATCGCTCACGCTCGTGATGACGTCGCGCCCCGACTCCAGCTCCCCGCCGATCGTCAACGAGAACCCGCTTCCCAGCGTCGTCGTCGCCTCAAGTGCGAGAGTCGAATCGACAAGCGTAAGCGCCCCGTTCAGCGCACACGGGATCTTTACTGAGGCCGTCGTGTTCGAGCAGAGCATCGAGCCGGTCGCGTCGATCGTCAGCGTGTCGGACGCACCGCCGCGCCAGGCCGTCGTGCCGCCGATCATCTCTAGGCGGACGAAGTGCCGCGGATTCGCCGGCTCGGTGTCGCCGAAGATGTAGCTGTTGTCCCAGTCGCGCGTCTGGCATTCCGCAAGCCGAAACGCGTTCCTGCCCGTCACCGTCAGCGCCTGCCAGCTGTTGTCCTTGGTCGAGGTCTCGACAGTCTTGGGCGTGCAGTTGTCCATGCGGTACGATATGACTCCGGAGTCTATCGCGATCGCTCCTTCCTCGAATGGCTCGATGCCCGGCTCGGTCACGTAGAACTGGAGTACGCCGCCGTTGCGGGCTATAATCGCGTTGCCGTTGCCCGATATCGTCGCCAGTTTCTTGGCCTCGATTATTCCGCCGAACTCCGCGATTACCTTGTTGTTGACGACAACGGCCTCTTCGGCTCCGCGCGATGCATCCGCGGGAAGCCCGACCTGGATTAATTCCGTCGCGACGATCTTTCCGTTTGCCCTTGCGACGATGCGGTTGTCATGGCTTGCGCCCGGTGCCGTCTCGGATACGCTGTCGCCGACAAAATACTTCCATGCCGTCACCACGCCGCCGTCCGACACGACAAGCTCGTTCTCGCAGGCCTCCGCGCCTGGATCGCCGGAAAGAGTTGCGGCACCGATGTATATCTCCCTGTAGCCGCCGGTCTGGACCACCTCGGATCCCTCTCCCTGCACATGAACGAAGTTTCCTTTCGTGATCGAGCCCGCTCCCTTGATCTGTCCGATGCGGAGGTGGTTGGCGAGTTTGAATTTGCCGCCGGAGCGCACGATGACGCCATTGTCTTTGGACGAGCCCGTCATCTCGTTGTTCTCATGTCCGCCGATCACGGTAGACCACTTCGCGAAACGCTCGACAACACCGCCATTCTCGACAATCAGCCGATTGCCTTCCGAATTGGCGCTGCTTCCGCCCGTGCCGACGGTGATGGCCGTGCTGCCGTCGGACCCGCGCAAAACCGAACCTTCGCCGCTTACCACGACGAGATTGGACACCGCGTTGTTTCCGACATTCACAACCGGTCCTGAAACGACGCCGCCGTCAACGATGTAAAGGCTGTTGGAAAACGCCCCGCCTCTGCCGACGGCGAGCGTCTCGGATCTGTTGTCCCATACCGCCGAACCCGGGAAGCCCTTTCCGTCGACACGCACGACGTTTCCGGTCGCCGCGTCGCTTCCAATCGAACCCGGATAGCCCTTGTACAGCTTGGTCACGAACCCTTCGCCGCCGATGATATCAAGCGTATTTTCATTCGATCCATTCCCGGCGCCGACGCTGTTTCCTGCATTGTTGACTGTTATGTTGTCCCAGACCTCCGCGCCGTTGCGGATCACTGCGCTGTTGCGGCTCGCACCCGTCGTCACTCCCCAGCTGACAGTACCGACGTGAAAACCGGACCTGTTGTGGTTCATGTTGGTAACGACGGTGCCGCGCGATACGCCGCCGCCGTCCGCCAGGAACGAACAGCCGGAGGCGTTCAGGCCTATCTTGAGCCCGTCCGTCATGCAGTCCCAGAGCATGCCCTCGGCGTGACCCGTCGTGTTGACCATCTCGACGCGCACGCCGTCCTTCCCGCTGCCGGTCGTGAACGGGCTGGGATCGTTCCCGTTGGTTCCCCTGTACTGGACATACGAGTTGGTGACGGCAAACGTCACGTCAGGCGACTTGTTCTCGATGCGGTTCCAGAACTGCACATAGGAATTGTCGATCCACGCGCCATCATAGACGGAGAGGAGATGACTCCCGGGGAAGACATAGGAACCATCCCTCAGGACGAGCTTCTTCATCTCGCTGTTCTTCTGCTCATAACCAAGCGCGTCGTTCGTCACGACGAAATCCTCGTTCTGGTTGTTAGGCAGCGGCTGGTTCTCCGCACGCAGCGAGAGCGTGAACAGAGAGACGGGCGAGGAGCTGAACTCGCCGCTTCCCGTAACGGCAAACACACGCAACACGACCGTCATGTGAGGGGGAAGCCCTGTCAGGACAGCGCCGGACGACGCGAAATCCGCAAGCGAACCGACTGTAACCGTATGATTTCCCCAGGCTGCGAACGTCGAACCCTTGTCGGATGTATCCCAGACGGCATAGACCTGCGCGGAGCCGTCGCCCTGCGCGACAATGCTTGCCGTAACCGTCGCGGTATCGTTCGCGAACACAGCAGTCGGCTTACCGAAAACGACATCGGTCGCGGCAGGCGGATTGAGGCTGAACGTCGTGTGCGTCTCGTCGACGACCTCAAGTTTTATCTTGTCCGCAAACTCCTCCGCCGTAAGCACCGCGTCGTTCACGCGGAAGTTGCGTCCGGAGGCAAAACATCCGGAATAGACATCCGTGCTGGCACAGGCCATCGTGACCTTCGCCGTCGAACCTGGGGCAAAATTGATGTATGACGCCCCGTTGTTCGGATAGCATCCGGCGTGACTTCCCCAGGTGTCAACCACCAGCGTGCCGGATCGAAGCGTCATCGATATCCCGTTCTGCTGGAATGCCACTATCTGTTCCACATGCCAGTTCGATCCATCGATCTCGGAACCGTCTTTAGGCTGAAACTCTCCAGTGACCACATAGTCGCCCGAATAGCTTTTTGCGTCACCGACATTGAGCGTATAGTTTCCATTGATCACGACAGGGTCTGCAAACGCGGAGCAGGCGCAGAACATGCCGGCGATCATCAGTGCTTTTTTCATGGTCGTTCCTCCTTTTTCAGCTTCTCGGGATGAGCTGGACGCCGGTGATGGCCGCCGCGCCCTTGCCGCCGCGCTTCG
>CAMNLN010000231.1 GCA_946543025.1 uncultured Verrucomicrobiota bacterium | reverse complement strand
AATCCTACCAGATCGATATTGGAATTTGAGTGGCTAGTGGCTAGTGTGCTAGTGGCTAGTGAAGGAGAGTGGAAATGAGATTTGATGATTTGCTTGCGTCTCTGGGGGAGAGGCTCGGCGCCGAGATCGAGGATGCGGGCGGCGCGGCCGCCGTGGAGGTAGACGGGGTGCCCGTCATCCTTCGGGATGCGGGCGACATTCTGCTCCTGCACGCGGAAGTAGGGGAAATCCCGCCGGACGGGCGCGAATCTATCCTTGCCGCCGCGATGGAGGCGAACTGGCTCTACGAGGGGACGGGCGGCGGTACGCTCGCCGTCAACCCTGCCGACGGCCGACTGCATCTTGAGAAGTACACCTGGTTTGACCGACTCGTTCCCGACGACACCTTGAGCATGATCGAACGTTTTGTCGCCACGGTGGAAACCTGGCGGAAAATCCTTTCCGACTACCATGGCGCGCCACCTGTCATCGAGCCGGGCAAGATATCCGATCTCCCCTATCCCCCGCCCGGGGAATTCCTTCAGCTCTGATCTCCCGTCCTACCGGTAGAAGCGGGCGAGGTTGCAGGTGCAGGCGTTGATTGCCTTCATGCGGTCGACGAGCGGCATGTAGCGCTGAAAGTCCCATGTGACCATGCCCTTGTTCGAGTCGCGGTTGGAGGGGTCGGCGCGCAGGTTCTCGGGATCGTTGTCGCCGTACTTGAACCAGTGCCAGCCGACGCAGGTTCCGCTCTTGAGGAGTTCGTTCACGAAGTTCTGGTAGAAGACGCCGCGTTCGTCCTGCGTGTGCACGAGCCAGCCGGCGCCGGTGGTGTTGGGAAGGCCCGAGTCCTCGCCCTTGACGTAAAACTCCGTCACCATGAAGGGCTTCCCTGACCATGTTTCCCATTTCTTCATGTCCTCCTGCTCCGGCTGCCAGTGGTTGTAGTGGTTGATGGAAATGACGTCCATGTACTTGCCGGCCACCTTGAAGCAGGCTGGGTTGCGCATCTCGGAGTCCCAGAGGTGGAAGCGGCTGCCGAGGAACATGTGGTTCGCGTCGTATTTGCGCAGGATGCGCGTGACGGTGCCGAGGTAGAGGTCCATGCAGTGCGCGACGAAGTCGAGGCGATCCTCCTCCGTGACGTCGCGCATGGTGCAGCCGGCGCGTCCCTTGCGCGCATCGAGCCATGCCTGGGCCGCGCGGCGGTTGGGGTGCTCCTTCGGCCAGGCGGTGAGGCACTTCCAGAGCATCCCGCGCTGAAACTGGATTTCGTTGTCGAGGAAGTAGCCGATGAGGTACGGGTCGTTCGCGTGCTTCGCGAGGGGGGCGATCACGCGCTCGGCCGTCTTCTCAAACTCGGGGAAGAACACGAAGGGGAAGCCGTACGAGCTGCCGCCCTCCTTGACGTTCTTGAAGTAGTTCGCCTCGCGTCCGGCCCTCTTCAGCTCGCGGTTGAAGGTCGCCATCGGGCTGACGATGACGGTGTAGGGGATTCGCTCCGGCTGGTTCGTCGCGTCAAACGCCTCGCGCGCGCACCATGCGCCGAGGGAATTGAACCCGCAGGACTTCAGAAACTTGATCTCGGTGGAGGCCCAGCCGGCGGCGTTGCCGAACTTCTCCTTCATTTTCGCTTTCTGGCGGGCCGACCCGCCGGGGTTGAAGCTTGCGACGGACTTCGCGAGGAAGAGGTTGCCGGCAGGGTCGACCATCCACCAGCGGCCGGCGATCTTGCGGACGCGAAAGAAGCCGTCGGGATTGCCAACCTGCGTGCCTTGCCAGCCACCGTATTCGTCGAGGGCGGGATCGGCCTTCGGCACGAAGCCGGGGATGCGGTCCACGGTGACGGCTTCGTACGAGGTCCACGGCTTGGACGCGTTCTTGCGGCTCTCGACCGTGTGAGGCGGGAGGACGGGGTCCGGACGGGCGGCGCATCCGGTAAACATCGCCGCACCGAGAAGAAGGGGGAACGAAAGGATTTTCATGCCGTTATTTTACCACAACTTACCGTTGCCTAACAGGGGAGGCGTGTGGGATAATACAGGCATCACAAACCAACAAGAAGGAGTAACGACAATGGCCCACAAGATTGATGCCGAAAAGTGCGTTTCCTGCGGATGCTGCAAGGAGGCCTGCCCGGCCGAAGCGATTTCCGAAGGCTCGCCCTACACGATCGATCCCGACAAGTGCGTTGATTGCGGCGCGTGCGCGGGAACTTGCCCGAACGAGGCGATCAGCGCCGCATGATCGAACTGCTGATCGACGTACTTGTCGACAACCTGCTCCTGCTTCCGTTTCTCTTCCCCACCTATCTGGTGCTGGAGGCGATCGAGGCTCACGCAGGGGGTGCGCTCGAGCGGACGCTTGGGCGCGCTCGCCGTTGGGGCCCGCTTGCCGGCGCGTTGTCCGGCGCGGTGCCCCAGTGCGGCTTTTCCGCCGCCGCCGCGTCGCTGTACGCGGGCGGCGTGATCACGGTCGGCACGTTGGTGTCCGTGTTCCTGTCTACCTCGGACGAACTGATCCCCGTGCTCGTCTCGCGGGCGATTCCGCTCGGCCTCTTGGTGAAGATCGTGGGGCTTAAGGTCTTGTTCGGCTTCGCGGCAGGTCTGGCGGTGGATGCGTTCCTGCGCGCGCGGGGGGCGCGGACGCCTGCGCCGCACGTGGAAGATCTTTGCGCGCACAGCCGATGCGGCTGCACGGAACATCGGGGAATTGTCGTGCCCGCGCTCATCCACACGGCGGAAATATTTGTTTTCATCCTTGTCGCTTCCGGCATCATCGAGCTGGCCCTCCATTTTGCGGGAGAAGACGTCTTGAAGAGCTTTGTCCTCAACCGGCCCGTCGTGGGCGAGTTGCTTGCGGGGCTGGCGGGAATGGTGCCGAACTGCGCCGTCTCGGTGGCGTTCGCGCAGCTCTACGCGGAGGGTGGTATGAGCGCAGGGGCGTTGATGGCCGGATCGCTCGCTGGTTCGGGTCTGGGGGCGCTTGTCCTCTTTCGCACACATCGCCGCCTGAAGGACAACCTCCTGATTCTCGTCGCCGTCTATGTGTTCGGTGTCATGTTCGGGCACCTCGCCGGGTATCTGTTCTGATGGAAGCGGCTAGCCACAAGCCGAGCATCCTGCGGCAGGCGTTCGTCGCCTCGTTGCCCGTCCTGACGGGCTATTCCACGATGGGGTTCGCGGCAGGCGTGCTGCTGGCGCTCCACGGCGGATTGAGTTTCTCCTGGCTGTGGGCCGGGGCGAGCAGCGCGATCCTCGTCTCGGGGCCGTTGCAGTTCCTCTTCGTGGACTGGGTGCGATCCGGTGCGGCGTACGCGGACGTGGCGGCGCTCGTCGTCTGTCTCAATGTCCGCTATTCGCTTTATGGACTTTCGCTTCTCGACCGGTTCGCCGCCGCGCCGTGGCCCGTGCGCGTCTATCTTGTCGGCACGATTACGGACGAGACGTACGCCCTGCAGGTCCAGTGCCCATATCCGCCAGGTCCGCGCGGCACACGCTATTGCCTGCTCCTCGCGGCGTTCGACCATGCGTACTGGATCTTCGGCGTGGTGGCCGGCGCGGTGGCCGGCGCGGCGCTGCCGTTCGCGGCGAAGGGAATTGACTTCGCGATGACGGCGCTGTTCCTCGTGATTCTCACGGACCAGTGCCGCGAGCGCGCGAACCGACTGCCGGCGCTCGTGGGGGCCGTCTCGGCCGTGGCGGCGGCAGCCGTCCTCTATTTCGTGTTCGGCTCGTGGAAGATGCTCGTCCCCGCGATGGCGCTGATCGTCGTGGCGCTTCTTCTCCTCCGCCCCAAAATGGAGCTGTCGCGACGATAGGCTTTCACGTTTGCCAGCGCGGCGGCGAATCGGTATAATGGACGGCATGATTTTCAAGGCGCGATATCTGTTGGCGGCGGCCGTGCTGGCTGCCATGGCGGGATGCGACACCATCCACCGCGCGCGTACGGCGCAGAAGGCCGTGGCGGCCGCGACAAACGACGTGCCGGCGGCAGTCTCGAAGCCGTTGCCGCGCGTGAACCTGCTGGGGGCGAAGTTCATCGACTTCGTCGAGTTCGCCATGACAAACCGTCCGTCGCTGGAAGTGGCGCGGCTCGCGGTCTCCAACGCCGCGCTCTCTGTGATCGAGGCGACGGCGGACCGCGAACTTCAGATGAATCTTGCGGGCGGCTATTCGCAGGCTACTGCCAACGGCGGCAGCCACTTCTCTTGGCACCAGCGGCGCGGGAAGGGGACCAGCGACATAACGTTTGACCTGCTGCTCGTCGACTGCGGGCGCATAGACGCGCGCGAGCGTCAGGCGCGCGAAAACCTCGTCGCCGCGCAGCGCGATCTGGAAGAGGCAGAGTTCAAGGTGTTTGCCGAGGTGGCCGAGACGTACTTCATTCTTCTCCGGAACGACGCGCTCCTGGAGGTGGCGCACACGAACGAGTACCAGTACGCCGAGCACTTGCGCCAAGCCGAGCAGCTGCACGAGGCGGGCGAGGCTCAGAAGCTCGACGTGCTGAAGGCGCGCGTAGACCTCTCCGACGCAAGGCTTCTCGCCATCAACGCGTCGAACGACGTTCTGACGGCGGGCGCCGAGTTTCTGCGCGCGCTCGGCCTGCAGGCGGACCGCGCGAGCCGCGCGGACGTGCTGCGCGTGGCGAAGGATACCTTCGCCGCGTCGGCCAGACGCGAGCTGCCCGTCACGCGATTCCGTGCCGAAGACGGTCTCCAGCTGGCGCGCACGAACGCGCCGTCCCTGCGCGCGCTCCGGGCTCGCCTGCGCGCGGCGTCAGCCGAGGTGGACTACGCGGTGGCGGACCTCCTGCCGAAGCTCTCGCTCTCGTCGGCGTTCTCCTTCGCGGATCCCGCGTGGAACTGGTCGTGGGGCTTTAGCGCGATCCAGACGGTGCTGGACGGCTACCGCAAGCGCACGGCGGTGGACCACGCCGTGGTGGCGATGGAATCGGCGCGTCTTGCGGTGGACGAGGCGGAGCAGGCGCTTTCGCGTGACCTCGCGGTGGCGGTGGCGACGCGCGACAACGCACGGCAGTCGCTCGAGACGGCCCGCATCGAGGTGGAGCAGGCAAAGGAGAACCTGCAGACAGTCATCGAGCAATACAGGCTGGGCGAGGCGTCGCGCGTGGACTTCACCGACGCGGCCGGCAGCTACGCCTCCGCGCTCGGCGCGCGCGTGAAGGCGTTCTATGCCGGCGAGATCGCCGAGGCGGCGCTCATCCGCCTGACGGGAACGGTGCCGCCGCGCACGCCTTCTCAGGCGAACAGGAAGAAAAAGTCCGATGTCTCGGCCAAGCCCGGCACCTACCGCGAGGTGACGGACGAGGCAATCGACTGACGGCGGCATGTGCCGTGGGGCGCATCCGACGCGACGGCGAACAGGTTCTGCGAAGAAGCGTTCTGCGAAAAGTAGTGGCCGCGGAACACCATCGACCGGCCCAAGGCCGGAGACGATTTCATCGGTCTGCGATGGAGAGGTGAAAACCTCTTCTGATTGCCAAATCCGATTTGGGAAAGTATTCTAAGCCGTTGTGCCACAGGACGATGAAAGTTTTTTATGGCGTTAGCATGTTGCAATTGCCGTCTGTTGCCAAATATTCGTTGCGAAACCCCGGCAATTCCTTTCCCCGAAATTCCCTATTGATTTCCGAACGATTTTTTCGTAAAGTATATGCCTCTCAATTGGAAGGACATAAGAAAGAATGAGCAAGAAACTACTCATCGTCGAATCGCCCGCGAAGGCGAAGAC
>CAMNLN010000230.1 GCA_946543025.1 uncultured Verrucomicrobiota bacterium | reverse complement strand
GCCGGCGCGGCCGCGCGCGAGATCATCCTCGGCAAGGCCGCCGAGACGTTCGACCTCACGCGCGAGAAGGAGCAGACGCGCAAGCGCTACGGCGTGAAGGCGAACGGCACCACCTATACGGAGATCGGCCAGCAGCTGCTCGCCGCCCGCCGCCTGGTGGAGTACGGCGTGCCGTACATCTCCATCAACTACAGCGGCTGGGACTCCCACAAGCGCCACTTCGAGACGATGAAGCAGCCCACGTTCGAGATGGACATGGCCGTCTCGGCGCTGCTGACCGACCTCGACGAGCGCGGGCTCCTGGATTCCACGATCGTCTGGCTCAGCGGCGAGTTCGGCCGCGTGCCGAAGGTGGACCGCCAGCCGCCGTGGAACGGCGGGCGCAACCACTTCCCGCGCTGCTTCTCCGCCCTCGTGGCGGGCGGCGGCTTCAAGGGAGGGCAGGTGGTCGGCAAGAGCGACGAGACGACGGATCACTGGAAGGAGCGTCCCGTCACGCCGCAGGACTTCCTCGGCTCGATCATGGAGCTCGCCGGCGTCGATCCCGACGACCGCCTGCCCAATCCCAAGTGGCTGAAGGAATACGGCCCTGTCATGAACCCCGCCGTCAAATCCCAATGCGGCCGTCTGAAGGAGATCTATGTCTAGCATACGCCTTGGAATCGTCGCGGCGATCGGCCTGTGCGCCGCCGCCGCCCTGGCCATCCCCAAGCCGGGCTACTACCATCCCTCCAGCGTGCAGGTGGGCACGAAGACCCGCGTCATCATGGGCGGCGACGCCGTCTACGGCGTGCAGGGCGCGTGGATCTCCGGCGAGGGCGCGCGGGTGACGCGCCTCGTCGTGGTGCCGGGCATGCCGCGTTCCCCCGGCAAGGGACAGCACGCGTGGATCATGAACTGGCTGTACGACATCCTCGAGGAAAAGCCTATCATCAAGAAGGAGCCGCACCGTCCGCTCCCCCCCGAGGCGCTCGTGGAGGAGACCGACTGGCAGGAGTGCAACTGGTGGCACTTCCTCGACGACCACGACCACCTGGAGCTCGAGACCGTCGCCCGCTTCATCCTTACGCCCGAGCGGTATCCGCAGCCTACGCCCGCCCTGGACCATCTGGTGATCCTTGACGTGGAGGTGGACGCGGACGCCCGGCCCGGCCGCCGCGATCTCATCCTCTACGACGGCAACAGCGCGAGCGCGCCGCATCCGTTCTACGTCACGAAGGAGCCGCACGTCGCCGAGCCGTACTTCGTGATCCCGCCGCGCGGGTTTCCCCACCACCCCTTGAGCATCTCCCTGCACTTGGATCCCAAGATCCCGCCGCAGAAGCTGCCAATCCACCTGGACGGACAGATCTGGCCGGGCGAGGTGGACAAATACATCCTCCGCCTCGAGGAGGGCCAGCAGCTCGTCTGCTCGCTCATCGGCCGCGAGCTCTTTCCCTATCTGGGCGACGCCGTGCCTGGTTTCTTCAACCCCGTGCTGAGCCTTCTCGACTCGACCGGTCACGAGGTGGCGTTCGCGGACGACTTCTACTTCCTCCCCGACCCCGTGCTGACCTACAAGGTGCCGATGGACGGCTTCTACACGCTGAAGGTGTACGACAACCTCTACCGCGGCGGCCCGAACTTCGTCTACACCGTGTTCTGCCGCGACGCGAAGACGGATCGGCCCCTCTACACGCCGAAGGAGCGCGCGTTCGACTGCTATCCGCAGCCGGCCGCGTTCATCGCGCCGAAGCCGAGCTCGAACGTGATCGTCCGCACGGGGTCGATCGACGTTCCCGGCCGCAAGGACCGCCACTTCATCGAGATCAAGGAGCCGGGCACCTGGCACTTCGAGCTGTACGCCCGGCGCGAAGGCTCGCCGCTCGACGGCGTCTTGAACCTCTACGGCCCGATGGGCAACCTGCCCCTCTCCGTCGCGCCGCGCCTTGCGACGTGGGACGACAATCCCGGCCGGCTCTACGAGGTGAAGAACGTCGGCAGCGACGACCTGCCCATCATCAAGACGAACATGCTCTACGAGGGCACGATCCCGCAGGCGGAGTGCGACCCGTCCGGCATGTTCACCTTCAAGGAGCCGGGGAAGTACTGCGTGACGGTGTCCGACCGCGCCGGCCTCGGCGGCGAGCACTACGACTACTCGCTCTGCATGTCGCCGGCCGAGCCGTCGTTCGAAGTGTTCTCCCTCATCTCGGCCTGTCGCGTCAACGGCGGCCGCGCGCGCTTCAAGGCGTGCGTCCTGCGCAAGGACGGGTTCGACGGCGACATCACCTTCGACAGCACGCCCGACTACGACGTGAACGGCGGCTTCAGCGGCGACGACCTCGAGGCGGACGTCACCATCTCGTTCAAGAAGGAGTGGACGGGCCTCAAGAGGTTCGACCTCACGGCCTCTGGCGAGCTGCCGGACGGCCGGACGATCCGCGTGCGCGTGACGCCCACCGATCCGGGCGAGCAGGCGTTCGCCTATTCGCACCTTCTGCCGGCGCACGGGTTCTACTTCGGCATCGCGGGCGCGTCCACGCGCGAGCCGGCGCGGCACGTCGGTCCGCAGCTGAAGGGCAAGAAGCAGACGAAGTCGCACAGCAACGGCCAGAACTGCTCGTCCTGCCATCTGAAAACCAATCGGCACACCAAGGGCAAGTCCTGCAATGCGTGTCACAAGGATAAGAACTAACGCGACAGGACGTCCGCCGTCCGCCATTCCAAGGGAGGAGCTTTCGAACACGGGGCCAAAGAGGCGCGGCTCGCCGATTCCGATCATTTTGGTTCTTCTCGTCCTGGGGGCAGGCGGCTACTTCGGCTGGAAGGCGTTCGAGAGCCGTCGGGCGGCGGAGCGCGCGCGGGCGGCCGAATACCAGAAGTGGCTGGCCGAGCGCGAGCGGCTGCGGAACCTTCCCGAGCCCGAGACGAACGTGGTGAAGAAGGTCGAGGTCGTGGAGGTCAAGCCCGAAGCGCCGCCGCCGAAGAAGAAGACGGAAGCGGAGATCCTGCGCGAGGAGGAAGCGCAGCGGAAGGCCGTCTGGGCGCAGATCGAGGAGGCGCGGAAAAAGAGCGACGCGCAGCCGTTGGGCGGTTTCGCGGGGATCAAGTTCGGCGAGCCGATCGAGTCCGGCGCGCCGGTCAAATGGGGGACGGCCCTCGAGGAGGAGGCGGGAGACTCCGTGTCGTCGCGCGGCGTGGCGTTCGCCGTATACGGGCCGAAGCTCAAGAAGCCGTTCATGTCGCTCGGGACGAGTCCGCTCGTGTGGGTGACGCCGAAGACGCGCCGCCCGTACCGCATCGAGTTCAGCCGCGCGCTCGCGCCGAAGACGGACAAGCACGACCCCGAGACGACGAACCTGGTGGCCGTCCTCCAGGCGAAGTTCAAGAGCGAGCCGTTCGCGCCGCGGCCCTGCGTGCCGGGGCGCGCGGGATGCGAGTTCGTGTTCCCCTTGGGCGTGACCACGGTGATCGTGGGCGAATACGGCGGGCAGCTGAAGTTCTCGATCGAGCGCGAGGACGTCAGGGAGGAGACGAAGGCCGAGACCGACGCCCTGCGCCAGGAGAAGAGCGTCGTCACCGAAGACGGCGCGGTCCTCGACTCCAAGCGCTACCCGAACGGCGGCATCGACCGCAAGAAGTACCGCGGCGTGCGCCTGAAGGACGAGACGCCGCGCGCGTTCTGCGGAATCGTCTTCGCGAGCGCGCCGGCCGAGAGCGCACGGCTCGTGATCCCGCAGAAGGGGCCCAAGGGATTCTTCCTCGACTACGGGATGGCGAAGTGCCGCCCGTTCCGCGGCTTCGCCTACGGCCGGGCCGACGTCGATCCCGTGCGCGGCGGCGTGTACGCCATCCACCTCGCCAGCGAGGGCGGCACGGAAGGCCAGGACGACAAGGACTACTACGAGTCGGTGAAGTCCTCGCTTTCCGAGCACTACAAGGTGACGCCGTCCGAGAAGAAGGGCGAGGGCGCGTTCCCCGAGCTCACCTACCAGATCGGCGACCTCACGGTGACGTTCGGCCCCGATCCGCGCGGCGGCTTCTACCTTAACGCCGTGAACCAGGTGCTGGCCGAGATGGCCAAATAGGCGGATGAATCAGGGCGAAACAGAGTGCCTTGCGCCGGGAAGCGTCGTGGGCGGCTACCGCGTGACGCGGGTGCTCGGCGCGGGCGGCATGAGCCGCGTGTACGAGGTGACGCACGAGAAGCTTGGCACCCGATTCGCGCTGAAGGTTTTTGCGCGCACGGGGAAGGGCGACGTCGCGTTCCTGCGCGAGCGCTTCGTCGCCGAGGGGCGTCTCCTCGCACGGCTCGAGTCCCCGCGCCTCGTGCGCGTACACGACTTTCTCGAGTCGCCGACCGGCGAACCGTGCTACGTGATGGACCTGGTGCTGGGGCCGGACGGCAAGCCGGCGACGCTGGAGGATCGGCGTCAGGCGAGAACGGTGGAGGAACGTGACGTCTTTCGCTGGTACGCGGACATGGCGGAGGCGCTTCGCGTCGTCCATGCCGCCGGCGTGGTGCACCGCGACGTGAAGCTGACGAACATCCTCGTGGCGGCGGACGGGCACGCCGTGCTCGCCGACTTCGGCATCTCCCGCTACTGCGACGCCGCGCTGCGCAAGGAGCTTGCCGTGGAGACGACTTTCGCGGCGGACGCCACCACGAACTCGCAACCCGTCCTCGGCACGGGCAACTATCTGCCGCCCGAGCTGCGCGCGGGCAAGCCGGCCGTGCCGGCCTCCGACTACTACGCCCTCGGCGTGGCGCTCTTCCGTCTGCTCACGAGCGTGTGGTACGAGCCGGGCACGAACGTGCTCGATCTGCTCGCGCCGTTCGATCCCGCATGGCGGCGAATCTTTCCGTCGCTCCTTGCCGTGGCTCCTGAAGACCGCTGCCTTCCTCCGCCGCCCGCGCCGCGCAAGCCGCGTCGCCGCCTTTTCACCGCCGCCGCTCTTGTGTTCTTTGCCCTCTCGGCAGGTACGGTGTTCGGACTCTTCCGCCCCAAGGCGCCCGAGACGACGGTCGGCACGCACAACATGGTCCGGCTCTGGGAGGGCGGGCCGTACTGGGCCAAGACGAACGTCGGCGCGGAAGAGCCGTGGAATCCTGGCTACTACTTCTGGTGGGGCGACGTCGTGGGCTACAGGCGCGAGAACGACGCGTGGGTGGCGAGCGACGGATCGTGTTCTGGCTTCATGTTCAGCTCAAACAACGTGTCGACTTGCGGCAAAGACGTCGCCGCCCTGAAAAACGAGGGCTGGATCACGGCGGACGGAGTCCTCGCGCCGGAGCATGACGCGGCGCATGCGCATTGGGGCGGCGGCTGGCGCATGCCGACGCTTCAGGAAGTGTCGGATCTCAACGACAAGTGCGACTGGACGTGGACGGCGACGAACGGCGTGAGCGGATACGTCGTGCGCGGCAGGGGGCGGTATGGGAACAACAGCATCTTTCTCCCTGCCGTCGGCCTCGGCGTCAATGCTCGGATTGACGGGTTCTCGGAAGCCGACCCGTGCGGCTACTACTGGCTGTCAACCCCGGATTCGGGCAACTTCGCCGGCGGCGTGCAATTCTCTTTTCGCAGACATCGCACGGCCGGACGCAACCGCGAACGCGGGCAATCTGTCCGGCCTGTCCTGGAGCATTTGCCCTTTTCCTTCCATTTATATTTGCATTGACGCGGGCGTTTGGTCCGGCCTGTCCAGAGGGGCAAATAGCGAACGAAGGAGCGCGGCGTCGCCCAGGCCCGGCGCGTGA